>JAGCOT010000049.1 GCA_017645365.1 Neisseriaceae bacterium | reverse complement strand
ATATCGGCTGCACTTCTTGCTGTAACTTCTAATACAAAAAATTCAAGCAGTTTCTTCTGTACAGATTTCTTTAATTTACAATGCGTTATCTTCATTTTTGCAGTCTATCATAACTGCTAATCTAATACAGCCCCAAAATCATTTTAATCAATTTAATTTGATCGACACTCGTGAATTTGGTTGTGGTTTTGATTTTAAATTAGAATATGAACAACAATTTTTCTGTATTGAAGTAAAAGGTATTTCTCAAAATAAAGGTAGTTTTTTACTAACTCAAAAAGAATTTGAAATGGCTAATCGCTTTAAAGATAAATATTGTTTGTTTATTGTGAGAAATTTACAAGAAAAACCATATGAAAATCTATTTTTTAATCCAACGAAAAAAATAGATTTAAAATTAATACAACAAGAAATAATACAAACATCATATCATGGCGTAATCGAATAATGGACAAATATTTTTGAATTTTTATGCACAAGGCAAGGCGGAAATTTCATCGCGTGGCAGTGTACATATCGGTAAAATTACTATGCAACGCAAAGGTGGAGACAATGGGCGAAAAACGGCTAATATGTTGCAATTTAAATGCGACCCTGCGGAATTGTTTTTGATTTAACTTTTCAGGCTGTCTGAAAATAAAGTAATGGCAATGAGAACATCGAACAATACTATTATTTATGTTGATCATTTTCCCGTGCTTATTCAACGCAAGAAAGTAAAAAATCTCAATCTTACCATTCGCCGTAATGGGGAGATTGTGCTTTCTGTTCCTTACCATTGTTCGCTTTATAAGATTGATGCGTGGTTGCAAACGCGAAAAGAGTGGATTTATAGCACCCTGAAAAAGATAGAAAATCAATCGCCAACTTTGCAGTGGGTTTCAGGAGAAAAGCATTATTTATGGGGCGAAGTTTATACTTTGATGCTGGATAAAGAAATCAGCAAGATTGAATGTATTCCAGAGCAATGCACCCTGAAAATGCCCAGCAACAATATTCCTGAAAAACGACAAGTTTTATTAGATGCGTATTATGCGAATTGTGTGGCAAAAGCCGTAGATGAACAACTTTTACATCATGTGGTTCGCATGAACACGCCTTTGCCGAAAATTACCGTTCGCAAAATGAAAACGCGTTGGGGAAGTTGCACCCCAAGCAAAGGCACTATTCGCATGAATAGCGAATTGGCTAAATATCCGCCACAATGTTTGGAATATGTGTTGGTTCATGAATTGGCACATTTTCATCAAAGGGGACATGGGGAGAAATTTATTGCCCTTATGGATTATTTTTTGCCCGATTGGCGAAAATGCAGAGCCTTGTTGAAAAAACAATCTGTTTCACAGGCAGGCTGAAAAGTTTTCAGGCTGCCTGAAAGATAAAAAGACATAAAAAAGCCATGATCAATATCATGGCTTTTGAATGACATGGCGAAGATTAAATCATGCCTTTTTCTTTGAGTACTTGCATCATGGTGCTGCCCAACTCTGCTGGACTGCGAGTGTAAGCAATACCCGCTTTTTCAAAGGCAGCGAATTTTTCTTCTGCTGTTCCTTTGCCACCAGAAATAATCGCCCCAGCATGCCCCATGCGTTTTCCTTTGGGAGCGGTTACCCCTGCGATGTAACCTACAACAGGTTTGCTAACATTGGATTTAATGTATTCTGCCGCTTCTTCTTCTGCGGTACCGCCAATTTCGCCAATCATGATGATGGCATCGGTATCAGGATCATTTTGGAATAATTCCAAAGCAGCAATTTGGTTCATACCTGGTATCGGATCTCCACCAATGCCGATACAAGTGGATTGTCCCAAACCTAATTGTGTGGTTTGCGATACAGCTTCGTAAGTTAATGTTCCAGAGCGAGAAATAATGCCAATGCGACCTGGTTGATGAATATGACCTGGCATAATGCCAATTTTGCATTCGCCAGGTGTGATGACACCAGGACAGTTAGGACCCACCAAACGCGTACCATTGCCATTGGTTTCCAAATAGCGTTTGGCTTTCAGCATATCCAAAGTAGGCACGCCTTCGGTAATGACAACAATCAGCCCTACGCCTGAATCTACGGCTTCTACAATGGAATCCAATACAAATGGTGCAGGAACATAAATCACAGACGCATCGGCTTGGGTTTCTTTCACCGCCTCTTTCATGGTGTTGAATACAGGAAGATTTAAATGGGTTTGACCGCCTTTTCCTGGAACAACGCCACCGACTACTTTTGTACCATATGCAATGGCTTGTTCGGAATGGAATGTACCGTTTTTGCCTGTAAAACCTTGTACCAAAACTTTGGTGTTTTTATTGATCAATACGCTCATGTTTATTCTCCTTTTAGGCTTGTAATGTGGCAACGACTTTCTGTGCAGCATCAGCAAGTCCATTGGCAGAAATCAGTTTTAAACCAGATTGATTGAGTATTTGTGCCCCAAGTTCAGCGTTATTACCTTCCAAACGCACCACTACTGGTACGGTTACATTCACTTCTTGAACAGCGGCAATAATGGCTTCTGCAATCATATCGCAACGCACAATTCCGCCAAAAATGTTGATCAACACGGCTTTAACAGAAGGGTCAGCCAAAATCAATTTAAACGCTTCAACCACGCGTTCTTTGGTAGCTCCGCCGCCAACATCTAAAAAGTTTGCAGGTTGCCCACCGTATAATTTGATGATGTCCATCGTTGCCATAGCCAAACCTGCACCATTGACCATACAACCGATATTGCCGTCTAATGCAACATAGTTTAAATCTAATTCGGATGCTTTAAGTTCTCGTTCGTTTTCTTGAGATTTATCGCGTTGTTCTAAAATTTCAGGCAGCCTGAAAAGGGCATTAGAATCAATACCTACTTTGGCATCAACACAAGCCAACTCTCCATTTTCACGAACGGATAAAGGATTGATTTCAAATAAAGCAAAATCGTTTTCTACAAAGGCTCGATAAGCACCTGTCATCAATTTAGCAAAGGCATTGATTTGTTTGTCTTTAAGCCCTAATTGGAAAGCCACTTCACGGGCTTGAAAAGGCAATAAGCCCACTAATGGATCAACAGAAACTTTAATGATTTTTTCAGGTGTTTCTGCGGCAACTTTTTCAATTTCTACGCCACCTTCGGTAGATGCCATAAAGGTGATGCGGAGAGAAGAGCGGTCGACGACTGCACCTAAATACAATTCTCGTTCCACAGGATAAATATCTTCGCACACCAAAACGCTATTAACAGGCTGTCCGTTGCTGTCTGTTTGATAAGTAACCAAGCGAGTGCCAATTAACGAAGCCGCAACATTTTTGGCTTCTTCTGCACTTTTGACTACTTTTACGCCGCCCGCTTTACCGCGACCGCCAGCATGTACCTGTGCTTTAATCACTGCACACGCACCACCGATTTGATTAAAAGCATCAGCGGCTTCTTCTGGTGTTTTTGCCAAAATGCCTTCTTGTACAGGCATTCCGTAATGTTTTAGCAATGTTTTTGCTTGATATTCATGTAAATTCATGGATTTTCTCTCCGTTGAAGTTTAATTTTATTTCTGCTGCATGAATTCAGGCAGCCTGAAAATGCTTATCCTGCGGTTTTGATTAAATAATGAGCGTAGCCATACATTAAGGCTCCGCCAATGCCTGTAATCAAAAAAATAAGTCCTTTTTTTCGTGCATTAGGGCAAAAATAATAAACCGCAAAACTGAATGAAAAAAATAACCATGCCACCACTTTAACCAATTCACGGTCTTTAAAGCGATTGAGTGTGTGCGTTTCAGAAAACATCACAAATACTTGCCATAAAGTGGCAAATGCCATGAGCAAGATTCCTGTCGGAATCAAAATAATGCACAAGGCGATTTGGTTATTGGACATTGATTTTTCCCATTCCTTGAAAATGTACAGGCAACCTGAAATAATTGAAAATATTTTCAGGTTGCCTGAATTGTTGATGTGTTATCCATGCAGAGCACGACCATCACTTGCCAAAGCCGCTTCGTGCAAAACTTCGGAAAGGGTAGGGTGGGCGTGAACAATGCGTGCTATATCTTCTCCGCTGGCAGAAAATTCCATTGCTACAACAGCTTCGGAAATCAATTCTGATACCATAGGTCCAATCATATGAACCCCTAAAATGCGGTCGGTATTGGCATCTGTAAGTACTTTTACAAAACCCTGTCCTTGCCCCATGCCTAATGCACGACCATTGGCTGCAAAATTAGATTGTCCTTTTTTGTATGCAATGCCTTCTTCTTGCAGTTGTTCTTCGGTTTTACCTACCCAAGCCATTTCTGGTGTGGTGTAGACCACTGATGGAATGCGATCCAAATGCACTTGTGGTTTTTGTCCTGCAATGCGTTCGGCAACGGCAACACCTTCTTCACTGGCTTTGTGTGCCAACATTGGACCACGCACTACATCACCAATCGCCCAAACATTAGGTAAATTCGTACGGCATTCGTCATCCACTTCAATAAAGCCGCGTGAATCTAATTTTAAACCAATGGATTCGGCGTTAAGATAAGTAGTATTGGGCACGCGACCGATGGCAACGACTAATTTATCAAATACTTCGTATTTTTTCTCGCCGTTGACTGAATAATCAACGGTAACATCAGAACCATTGTTGGTAACTTTTTCAATTTTGACATCAAGGACGATGTTTAAGCCTTGTTTGGTAAGTACTTTTTGTGCTTCTGCTGCTAATTGTTGATCTGCCATCGCAAGGAATTTAGGCATGGCTTCCAAAATGGTAACTTCACTGCCCAAACGATTCCAAATAGAACCCATTTCCAAACCAATCACCCCAGAACCAATGATGCCCAATTTTTTAGGCACTTCGGTAAGATTTAAGGCACTTTCGTTATTCAAAATAACTTGATGATCAACAGTTGCTCCCTCTAATGGACGAGGACGCGAGCCAGTTGCCAAAATGACATGTTGTGCTTTAATTTTATGACCGCCCAAAGTGATGAGATCCCACATATCTTGGTGATCCAAACCCACAATTTGTGCGGTGGAATGAATGCTTTCAACTTTATTTTTTTTGAACAAAAAGGCAATCCCCTGTGTTAAACGACTGATAATTAAATCTTTGCGTTCCATCATTTGAGGGACATTGATTTCAGCCTGCCCAATGCTGATGCCATGTTCTTTAAAATCATGAGTTAATGCATGGAAATGCTCGGATGATTCCAATAACGCTTTGTAAGGAATACAACCGTTATTCAAGCAAGTGCCACCCAATGCAGGTTCTTCATCTTTTCCAGAACGCATATCAATACAAACTGTTTTAAAGCCTAATTGTGCACAGCGAATAGCAGCGATATATCCACCAGGTCCGCCACCGATGACTGCTACATCAAAAATGTTGTTCATTTTTTTCCCTTCATTATCTTGGATTTTGTTTGACGATAAGGTATTTGTTATTAAATAACATAAACATTATATTGTACTCCAAGTTGATGCGTTTATGGATAATTCAAGGCGTTTTCAGGCTGCCTGAAAGATATGAAAAACGAGCCTTTGACAAGGCTCGTTTGAAAATATAATCCAAGTGGTTATTGTTCCACAAATGCTCTTTCAATCACGAAATCGCCGCGAACACCTGTTCGAGGAGAAATGGTCAAACCAAATTCATTGGTGAGCATATCCACACAACTTTTTAACATGGAAGGTCCACCGCAAATCATTGCACGGTCGTTTTCAGGAGAAATGCGTGGTAAGCCCAATTCCTCAAACAGAGTACCGTTGATTAAAAAATCAGTGATATGCCCCTTGTGATGATAATCTTCACGCGAAACGACTGGATAATAAATCAGTTTTTCTTTGACCATATCGCCTAAATATTCGTGTTCAGGCAATTCTTTTAAGAAGCGGTCGTAATACGCCAAGTCGGATTGATGACGCACGCCGTGCATCAGAATGATTTTTTCGAATTGTTCATAGGCATCAGGATCTTTTGTGATGCTTAAAAATGGGGCAATGCCTGTACCTGTGGAGAGTAAATACAGATTTTTACCTGGATTTAAGTCATCCAAAATCAGGGTGCCTGTGGGTTTGGCACTGATTAATACTTCATCGCCGACTTTTAAGTGTTGCAAGCGACTGGTCAATGGTCCATCGGGCACTTTGATGCTGAAAAATTCAAGTTCTTCTTCCCAGTTGGCACTGGAAATACTGTACGCACGCATTAAAGGCTTGCCATCAACCATTAAGCCAACCATCACAAATTGACCGTTTTTAAAACGCAATGATTCACTGCGTGTGCATTTGAATGTAAAGTAAGCAGGTGTCCAGTGATAGACATAGGTTACTTTTTCGGTGGTGTATGCTGCCATATTTTGTCCTTTATCTATTTGACTATAAAAACACAAGGTTTGTTTATAGTCCATTAAGCAATCAATAAAACGATTTATTGCTTGCTTAATGAACTGTTTTTTCAGCCTGCCTGTTGGGAAAACTTCTGCTTCTCCTTAATCAGGCAGCCTGAAAAAATCATGAAGCATGAAACTGCATATTGTACAACATTGCGTAGCGTCCGCCACGCTGTAATAATTCTTGGTGTTCTCCTGTTTCGATGATGCGACCTTCGTCCATCACAACAATTTGATCGGCGTTTTGAATCGTTGATAGACGATGAGCAATGACTAATGTTGTTCGATTTTGCATCAAGGTATCCAATGCAGCCTGAACAGCTTTTTCAGATTCAGTATCCAAAGCACTGGTGGCTTCATCCAAAATTAAAATAGGGGCATTTTTGAGCAAAGCTCGGGCAATGGCTAATCGCTGGCGTTGTCCGCCTGATAATTTAGTACCTTTTTCACCAATCAGGGTTTGTATGCCTTGTGGCAAGGCTTGTACAAAATCCCAAGCGTGTGCGGCTTTTAAGGCTGCGGTGATTTTTTCGGTATCTGATGAGGCACATTCTCCGTAAGCAACATTTTCTGCAACCGTACCATTAAATAAAACAATATCTTGACTGACCAATGCCATCATGTGGCGTAAATGGCTTAATGCGTAATCACGAATATCATGTCCATCAATGGTAATCACACCTTCTGTAACTTCATAAAAACGAGGAAGCAAATGGGCTAATGTACTTTTGCCACAACCTGATGAACCCACCAATGCAATCATTTTTCCTGATGGAATAGACAAGGAGATGTTGTTCAAAGCATTTTTTTCTGCTTCTGGATAACGAAAAAACACATTTTCTAATTTCAGGCTGCCTGAAAAATGATTTAAAGGTAATTTACCAACATCATTTTCTTCTGCAATATCCAAAAAGCCAAAAGCACTTTCTGCCGCAGCCAAACCGCGTTGTAAGGTTTGCATGATGGTCGTAATGCGTTTGATAGGGTCAAACATCATAATCATGGCAGTGAGAAAAGACATAAAATCGCCAGCACCAAAGGTGTTTTTTGCCGCACGCATCGCCGCAAAATACACGATTAAAGATAGGGCAATCGCAATCATCAGTTGGGTGAAAGCCGTATTGGCAGAATTGGCGGCGGTTTGTTTGATTAAATTATGACGGACGGATAGGGCACTTTGATGAAAGCGTTTTGTTTCGTACTCCTGACCACCGTAAATTTTAACGATTTTATGACCATCAACATTTTCACCAAGAATTTGCGTCATTTCGCCTAAATGTTGCTGATTTTCACGAGATAAACGCCGCATACGCTTATTGCTTAAACGAATGGCGACACCCACCACAGGAATAGCAATCAAGGTAACCAAAGTCAATCGCCAGTCTAAATACAGTAAATACAACAACAAACCGATTAAAGTAACGCCATCTTTGGCAACGACGGTAATGACATTAAATCCGGCATCGGTAACCTGTCCTACATCGTTTAAAATGCGTGAAATCACGCGACCGGACGCATTGTTTTGATAAAAATGTGCAGGCAAACGCAATAGTTTGGCAAACATTTCTTCACGCAAACTTTGCACTAAATGTCCTGATAAATAAGCCGTGCAGTATTCGTTGATGAAGTTAAATACACCACGCAACACAAATAAACCGACAATCGCCAACGGCAACCATCGCATGGCTTTTAGGTTTTTATCAACAAAGCCTTCGTCAATCAAAGGTTTAATCAAATAAGCAAAAGCAGTATGCGTTGCTGCCACAATCAGCATAGCGATGATGGCAATGGTAAAAATTCCCCAATACGATGACAAATATCGCCATAAACGGCGATATAAATACCACGAGTTTTGAAGTAAAGAGGGATGTTTGGCTTTCATAAATGAAATATTTTTTTAGAATAAGGTTATTTTACTTTGTTTCAGGCAGCCTGAAAGGTTAAATTTTCATTTTTATGATATGATTTGTCTTCTCGTTTTTACGCCGTAAAGAGGCGTCAATTTTTTTGGATTTCCATTTTAATCATTTTGTAAAGAATGAAAAAATTATTACTTTTGCTTTGTATTGTATTCAGTTTTGCGGCAGAAAATGTTGCTGCTCAATCGTTTTCTTTGCGTTTAAATGACACCACTTTAAGCGACACCTTTTCTGTTCGTCGTGGTTTTCGCATGCCTAAAAGTCCAGCACGCAAGAATATTACCAAACGCACAGAAAATGAAAAAAATCAAACCAATCAAGCGAATCAAACGCAACAGGCTCAACAACAAACCAATCAACGCGGTGGTTTTTTAAGCGGTTTGTTTTTAGGGGCGTTATTGGGTGGTCTGATCGGGTGGATGGGAAATAACCTTGTCTTGGTTTTCCTATTGTTATTTCTTGGCGGATTGGCACTTTATTTTAAAAGTCAATCCAACAAACAAGATTAAATTTTATTGACGATTTTAAGAGGAATGAGTATGACGATTAAGCGTGCATTAATCAGTGTTTCCGACAAAACAGGCATTGTGGATTTTGCAAGAGAACTCACGCAAATGGGCATTGAAGTGTTATCCACAGGTGGCACGGCAAGAATGTTGATGGAAGAAAAAATCGGCGTGATTGAAGTGGCTGATTACACGGGCTTTCCAGAAATGTTAGACGGTCGTGTGAAAACCTTGCACCCGAAAATTCACGGCGGTATTTTGGGCAGACGCGATAATCCTGACGACATTGCTAAAATGCAGGAACACGGCATTGACGGCATTGATTTGGTTTGTGTCAATCTTTATCCTTTCGCTGCCACCGTTGCTAAACAAGGTTGTACGGTGGAAGATGCGATTGAAAACATCGACATCGGCGGTCCAACTATGGTGCGTGCCGCCGCTAAAAACTGGAAATATGTAGCGATTTTAACGGACGCTGCCGACTATCAAGCCGTAATTGACGAAATCAAAGCCACAGGCGGATTATCCGATAAAACGCGTTTTAATTTGGCTCGCAAAGCCTTTTCGCACACCGCCCAATATGACGGTATGATTAGCAATTATCTCACTTCTTTGGACGATGAAAAATTGTCAGGCGAACCACATTTGAACGACTTTCCGCAACAATTCAATCAATCGTGGATTAAAGTGCAGGACTTGCGTTACGGCGAAAATCCGCACCAAAAAGCAGCGTTTTATCGTGATATTTACCCTGTTTCAGGCAGCCTGTCGAACTACACGCAAAAACAAGGCAAGGAATTATCCTACAACAATATTGCAGACGCAGATGCGGCGTGGGAAGCGGTTAAAGCCTTTGATATGCCTGCCTGCGTGATTGTCAAACACGCCAATCCCTGCGGTGTGGCCCAAGCGGCGGATACGCTCACCGCTTATCGTTTAGCATTCGCAACTGATACAACCAGTGCATTTGGCGGCATTATTGCCTTTAATCGCGAAGTCGATAAAGTGACGGCTGAACAGATTTGTGCCAATCAATTTATGGAAGTGTTAATGGCACCTTCTTTTACCGAAGAGGCATTGGCTGTGGTTGCAACCAAGAAAAATGTGCGTGTTTTGGAAGTGCCTTTGTATGAAGGAGCGAACCGCTTTGAACTCAAACGCGTAGGCGGCGGCTTGTTGCTACAAACGCCTGATAAACACATTTTGCAAAAAGACGCAGTGAAAGTGGTTTCCAAACGACAACCCACAGAACAAGAATGGCAAGACTTATTTTTCTTGTGGAAAGTGGCACAATATGTCAAATCCAATGCGGTTGTGTTTGGCAAAAACGGACAGACCTATGGTATTGGTGCAGGACAAATGAGCCGAGTTGATTCCACAAGAATCGCTGCTCGCAAGGCTGCTGATGCGAATTTGGACTTAAACGGAGCCTGTGCCGCATCAGACGCATTCTTCCCCTTCCGTGACGGCGTTGATGTGATTGCTGAACAAGGCATTAAAGCGATTATTCACCCAGGCGGCTCAATCCGCGATGAAGAAGTTTTTGCCGCTGCCGATGAACACGGCATTGCAATGGTGCTAACGGGTGTAAGACATTTTAGGCATTGATTTTTAAGCATAGTAAAAACGCCGTGAATAACGGCGTTTTTTTGTTTTCAGGCAGCCTGAAAGTACTTTGCCGTCATTGCGAGCTGACAAACAGCAGTTAGCGATTTATCGCTTATTGCTGTGTCGTTACGAAATTTGAACAAAGTTCAAATCGTGGCAAACTCATTTAACAAAAATAATTTCAGGCTGCCTGAAATGGGGTTTTTATTTATTGTCATTATTTTTTCAGGCAGCCTTGTTTATTAACAACCCCACATCACTGCTTCACTTCAAGCAATTCACTTAACTTTTCCACCACACGATAACGCACGCCGTCAAACACTTGAAAGCACTGTTTGGCACAAGTAATTTTTTGCTGTTCGCTCTCACGCAATTTTTCCAAATCCACGCCGTCTTGAATGCTTTTGCCTGTATTTTTGGTTTCGGCGACAAAATATACTTTTTCGCTATTCTGCAACACAATCGCCCAATCAGGATTGTAGTTACCAATCGGCGTAGGAATTTTGAACCAGTTGGGTAATTTGAAATACAGTCGCACTTTGTCATAATTTTCGCAATCTTTGGCAAACTCTTTTTCGGTTTGCGAATCCAAGTCTATGTAATCGGCAAAAATGGTTTTATTTATCTTATCCGCTGAAACCGCAAACGAGTATTCATTTTTGAAAAAATCTCGTCCATTTTTTTCTAAATCCTGCCATTTGGCTAAACTTTGTGTATAGATGTTTTCATCTTTTTCAGGCTGCCTTGTGTATTGAATGCCATCAACCATTAGACCGTTCAATGCCAACAAAATCCGTTCGCTGATTAAATCAATAAAGCGTTGTGGATTATTGTTTAACTCATCAATGCGTCCTGATTTTTGGATAATCTCAAAAATGGTTTGGCGTGTCAGTTGTGTTTTACGCTGAATTTCCTGCAAGACATCAGGCATTTCCCACGCAACATCGCTTATGTAGTGTTGCGAATCCGTTTCTTCACCCCAAATGCCGTCTTCGGTTTGTTTTAATTTGGCTTTTTGCACCAAAACTTGTGCTTTTTGAATAGACGGCATTTCTTGGATTAACTTACAGGCAGCCTGAATTAAATGTTCTCGTGTAAATTGCACGGAATAAATGGTTTTTTGACACAATTTTTGCCAAATGGCTAAAAATTCAGGGTCAAGCGTAAAGCCTTTGCGATAGGTTTGCAGTGTTCGTTTTTCTTTTTCTTTAACGCCGCCGTTATTAAATTGAATACCGCATTCATCTTCATATTCTTTTTGCAAATTGGCAGCAAAGTTTTCGTAACTTTCATTGGCAATCACGGTTAGAATATTCACGCTGTCATCACGCACTCTTTCGCCTTGTTGATTAACAGGCAGCCTTAAACCGCGTCCGATTTCTTGGCGTTTTTTAATGGGGGAACGAGTTTCGTTGAGTGTGCAAATTTGAAACACATTAGGGTTATCCCAACCCTCTTTTAATGCGGAATGAGAGAAGATAAACCGCAAGGGATTGTCCAGCGACAACAAGCGTTCTTTATCTTTCATAATCAAAGCGTAAGTATCTTCATCGGCTTTGCTTTTGCCGTTGGTGTCTTTATCTTGTGAAAAATAGCCGTCATGCACGCCGTTGGCTCGTTCGCCAGTTTCTCGTTGATAAATTTCTTCAAACCAGCGATAAAACTTACCGTCTTCGCGATAATTAGCAACTTTATCAATAAAAAACAGCGACAAAACCTTAATGTCTTTATCTTTGAAGCGTTTTTCCTTTGCCAAATGTTCGCGAATGGTGCATTCAATTTGTTTTTTCATCACTTCATCACGGATTAAATCATCGTTTTCGCCTATGGTAATCACTTGACCGCCAGACAATGTCATTTGTCCAGTTTCTGAATTTAAGCCATTGATAATAAAACCATTACGATAACTTTCGTTGCCATTAGATTTATCAAATAAATCATCGCCACAACAAACCGTAACGGTTTTTTTCTTCATTTCCTTGCTGTCCTGAAAATGAATATCCATTTTGGCAGAAAGTTTTTTCTTGCCAACAACAAACTCTTTTAACGCCACAAACGCCCCATTGACATCATTTTTTGCCAGCACAGGTTCTACTTCAATTTGTTTAACCAATTTTTTGTTATAAGCATCAATCGGATTAAGGCTATAAATTTTGTGATAAGGATTTTTATGCGTTGCCGAATAACGCAGCACAAAGAGCGGATTTAAGGCATCAATCGCTTGTTTTGCCAAATCCGTTTCCATATTTTGCGGTTCATCAACCAGCACAATCGGATTGGTTTGACTGATTTGTGAAATCGGAGCAACCCCAGTTTCATTCACACGATTGATGACATTATCTTCCTTTTTGAAAGCGTCAATATTCATCACCAAAATTTCAATATTTTGACTACACGCAAAATCACGCAAAGCATTCAAACGGCTACTGCTATAAACAAAATGATGAAAAACAGGTTTATCAAACACCATTTCAAAATGCGACTTCATCGCACGAATACTTTGCAACACGCCCTCACGAATAGCAACGCTTGGCACCACAATCACAAACTTTTTCCAGCCGTATTGGCGATGAAGTTCAAAAATCGTGCGTAAATAGACATAAGTTTTGCCTGTGCCTGTTTCCATTTCAACAGAAAAATTCAAGCCGTGAATGCCAATTTGCGTTTCAGGCAGCCTAAAAGATTGTTGCACCGCATTTAAGTTTTTGCCAATTTCTTCAAGCGGCAAAATGCGTTGATTGCCCACAATCGGCGAAAAACCAGAAGGCTGCAAAGAAAAACTTTGCGTTTGATGATTCGGTTCGCCCTGAAACAAACGCACCACAGCACCAATGGCATCTAATTGATAATCCAACTGTTCAAATTGCAAATTCATCGTGTGCCGCCTTATAAAGTTTCAAAATCAATATTGGCATCTTGCAACTGCAAAGCAGTATT
>JAGCOT010000048.1 GCA_017645365.1 Neisseriaceae bacterium | reverse complement strand
TGACCGCAAATCTTTCCCACTTTTCTTGAAAGAATGTGAGTTTAGATTTAACTATGGGACACCAAGACAGCAACTCAAAACCTTGCGAAAATGGTGTGGAATTTAACAATTTTTTGGGCTAATCTAATACAGCCCCTAGATAAAAAAGGGAATAAAATATTTAATGCACCAGAATCATATGACCTTTATGTTTTTGGTAAGGAAAATACTATTGTTCAATTAAAACATATAGACGCTGATACAACAGTCATTTTTCATGATTTAGAAGGAAAATATTTATACGCCCATACAACAGCCAGTTTAACAAGTAAATTTGGCTTTCTTGACAGCAAGGACATCAATGATACTTTTGGTCGAATGATTTCAAAAGGGGTAATCAAATTATTTAACAAAAATAACAAAAAGTATGGCTATGTCAATTTATCAGGAAAAATTATTATTCCGATAGAACATTCAACATTGAGCTATTTTAGCGAGGGTTTGGTTCGTGCCAGCGACCCTACAAATGACAAGTTTATCGGCTATTTAGATAAAACTGGGAAAGTGGTCATTCCATATGAATATAATAACAATAATAACGATGATAAGGATTTCACCAACGGAGTGGCACAGGTTTGTCAAGATACTTGTTTTTATATCAACAAACAAGGCAAGCGAGTGAAAAAAAGCAATAATGGTAGTAAGAAAAATAAACCATTGTCGTTTTTTTAGGATAGCAAGCGTAGGGTGAGCAACTTGCCTACACTATTTTATTTCGATTTTCAGGCAATCTGAAATATATCCACACCATAAACCGCCTTAATACAGGCGGTTTTATACTATTCTATTCATCTCGTCCCATTCTTTATTCAATCGTTTTAACGACACAGGATACGGTGTTTTGAGTTCTTGGGCAAATAAAGACACTCTTAACTCTTGGATTTTCCAGAAAAATGCTTTCAGGCTGCCTGAAATGGTTTGGTGATTTTTGTGCAACTGATTGATTTTTTCTTGCCACTGTTGTTCTAATGCTTGAATATCGGCTTCTCGTGCGGCATCGCGTGCGGGATTGTTGCCGTATTTATCCATTCTGGCACTCATTGCCTTGATATAAATCGGCATTCGCACCCATTGTTCGTATGGCGTTTGGGTGATGAAATCCGCTCCTAACAGGGTTTGGCATTGTGCTTTTAACACACCGCACAAGGGGTGTTTGCCGTTAGATATTTTGCTTTGTAATTCGGCGTATGCACCTGCTGTGGCAAGTAAATGCTCATTTATCGCAACTTTTACCGCTCCTATGCGACTTCTGGCTTTTTTAATTTGTTCTTTGAACGCTTTTTCATCTTTCGGCAGGTCATCTTCGCCGATAAAGGCTCTATCGCACACGGCATTTGTGATTTGTTCTTTCAAGCAATCGCTTGGTATCTGTTTGAATATTAAGGCGATTTTTGTAAAATCGTGAATGCCTTTTTGCAAATCTTTGATTTGTTCTTTCATTTGCAATTTCATCAGGGCAATCACGCCTTGACGGTGTTCGTGTTCGGCTAATTCGGGCGTGTCGAATAGTCGCAAGCCGATTTTGCCGTCTTTGTCCAATTTGAGTGCAGGATAGCCCACTAACTGCCTTCGTCCGCGTGCGAATTTAATGTTTTCAGGCAGCCTGCCTATTGTCCAAGTGCTTAAATTATCTTGTTCAAATTCATTTGAACTATCACGAAAAGCGGCAGTTGCTGCATTGCCAAGTTGTTGTTTTAATTGATTTATATCTCGCCCTATGGCAAGTTCCTGTCCGCCATCATCAATCACTTTGATATTGAAATAAGCATAAAGAGGCAGCCTGAACGCCTGCCACGCGTCTATATTGATTTCGTCTAAAAGCCGCATATCGCCTGCGGTTTTGGCGATAAATTTGGCTAATTGTGGAATAATTTTTTCTGAATAATCAATATCTTGCGATAAAAATTCGGTAATAAACTGCGGCACAGGCACGCACAGGCGGCGAATTTGCTTGGGCAGAGCCTTAATCAAAAGCGTGAGTTTTTCACGAATCATACCTGCCACAAGCCATTCCAAACGGTTTGCGTTGATGCGATTTAACACCGACAGCGGAATGTCTATCGTGGCACCGTCCATAGGGTGATTTGGCTCGAAACGATACGAAAGTTTAAACTTGCCGTCTGGACTTGTTAGATATTCGGGAAATTGCGTGTCAATGTGTTGTTTTTCAGCGTTTTTGAGTAGCGTTTCTTTGTCTAAAAACAAGAGGTTAGGATTTTCCTGTTCGGCTTGATTTCGCCAAATTTCAAAAGATTGAATATCAACAATGGGAATGGTTTTTTGCGTTATTGATTGACCTTTCAGGCTGCCTGAAAAGGTTTGTGGCACATACTCTTGCGGTATTTTCTCATTATAAAACGCAAATAAAGTTTCTTCGTCTGCCCAAATATCACTTTTGCGTGTTTTGTGTTCGATTTCTTCAATTTCCTGCAATACACGGCGATTGTGGCGGAAAAAGGCTGCCTGAATATCGCATTCTTGGCAGGCTAATGCTTCACGGATAAAAATTTCGCGGGCATGAATAGGGTCAATTTTGCCGTAAGACACAGGACGGCGTGGCAACAAGGTTAAACCAAACAGCGTCACTCGTTCTTGGGCAACGACTTCACCCCTTTTTCGCTCCCAGTGCGGCTCAAAATAATGGTATCGCACCAAATGTGGCATTTCCTGCTCAACCCATTCGGGTTCAATTTTGGCGTTATCTCGTGCGTAAATCCTTGATGTTTCAGTTAATTCTGACGCAATCAGCCATTTGGCATTGCCCTTAAATAAGGCGGACGCAGGAAAAATATAAAAATGCGTGCCACGAGACGATAAATAATCATTGCCGTCAGGCGATTTTAAGCCGATATTCGCCGTTAAACCTGTGAGCAAACTGCGGTGTATGGCTTCGTATGTGGCTTGTTTGCGTCCCTTATTGGTTTGTCGGCGTTGTTTTTTATCTAACGCCTTTTGCTTAAATTGTGCCGATAAATCAGCATCTTGCCGATTATTATCAATTTTCTGAATAACACTTTGCGAAACACTTTCAGGCTGCCTGAAACAATCTTCTTCCCTTGCCAAATTCAATTCAACAACCGTTTGCACTAATTGTTTGTGCAAATCTCGCCACTCTCGCATTCTTAAATACGACAAAAAATATTGACGACACCACGCTAATAACTGCCGATTGCTATCACCGTTATCTCTTTGTTTTTGAAAAGAATCCCAAATATTCAAATACACCAAAAAGTCCGAATTTTTGTCATAGAAGCGTTCCCGTGCCTTATCTGCCAAATCTTTACAATCGGCTGGGCGTTCGCGTGGGTCTGGAATAGACAAAGCCGCCACAATCACCAAAACTTCCGCCAAAGAATGGTGTTTTATCGCCGCAAGCAGCATTCGTGCGATTTTGGGGTCAATCGGCAACTTCGCCATATTTTTGCCGATGGCGGTTATTTGCCGTTGATGGTCCATTGCCCCCAACTCTTGCAACAGTTGATAACCGTCATTGATATAGCGATTATCAGGCTTTTCAATAAACGGAAAAGCGTCAATATCGCCTAATTTTAATGCAGCCATACGCAACAGCACAGACGCTAAATTCGACCGCAAAATTTCAGGCAGCGTATATTCATCTCGCCCTCTAAAATCGTCTTCGCTATACAAACGAATACACACGCCTGCCGCAATGCGACCGCACCGCCCTGCTCGCTGCTTCGCCGCCGCTTGCGAAATTTTTTCAATTTGCAACTGCTCAACCTTTGTGCGTGGAGAATAGCGTTTAATGCGAGCAAGCCCTGTATCAATTACAAAATGAATATTTGGGACAGTCAGCGAAGTTTCTGCTACATTTGTCGCCAAAACAATCCTACGATTTTCACCGTTTGGACGAAAAATTTTCGCCTGTTCTGTATTCGATAATCGTGCAAATAAGGGCAAAATTTCACAATCTTTGTGCGATTTGCGTAAAAAATCAGCCGTTTCACGAATTTCTCGCTCGCCTGGCAAAAACACCAAAATATCGCCCTGCCCGATGCATGTCAATTCGGACACCGCATTAGAAATGGCTTCGGGCATTTCCACTTCCATTTCATCATCGTCTAATTGAAAAGGACGATAACGAATTTCCACAGGATAAGTTCTGCCTGAAACTTCAATAATCGGAGCATTTTCAAAGTGTTGCGAAAAACGATGTGCGTCAATCGTGGCAGAAGTAATAATAACTTTCAAATCAGGACGGCGTGGTAAAAGATTTTTCAGGTAGCCCAAGAGGAAATCAATGTTCAAACTGCGTTCGTGTGCTTCGTCAATAATAATCGTGTCGTAAGCGGTTAAAAAACGGTCAGACTGCGTTTCCGCAAGCAAAATGCCGTCCGTCATCAGTTTAATCAGGGTGTGCGGTGTGGTGTTGTCGGTAAAACGCATTTTGCACGCCACTTTATCGCCCAGTGTCTCACCCAACTCATCAGCAATGCGAGCCGCCACCGATGACGCTGCCAAACGGCGTGGTTGCGTATGCCCAATCATACCAGCCGCCCCACGATTCAGTGCCAAACAAATCTGCGGCAACTGCGTGGTTTTGCCCGACCCCGTCTCGCCACACACAATCACCACCTGATTGTTTTCAATCGCATTTTTAATATCATCAAGCGATTGAAAAACAGGCAAATTTTGATTAAATTGCGGTTGCGGTAGTGAATTTTGTCGTTGCAAAAATTGTTGATGAGATTTTTGATATTTCGCTTCAATTTGACGCACACCGCCAAACTTTTCAGGCTGCCTGAAACCTTTTTGCAAGAAAAAACGGTCTTTGCAAAGGGTTTGGTCAAGATTAAAAGAAAATGGCGGTTTATTCATATCAATCAAATGCTTTCAGGCTGCCTGAAAATGGAAAAAGCCAGAATTTTATCACGCCATAACAAACCTTTCAGGTTGCCTGAAAACCTTACGCCATTGGTGTTTATTTTCAATATTTGCTTAATTTTTGCTTATAGAGTACTCTATAAGGGCAGGCTTGACAAAGCCTGCCAAGCGTGGAATTTCTTAAACTTTTTCAAGGAGTAAAAAATGGCAGAAGCATATAAAAGAAAGGGGATGGAAACTGAATTTATTCTTGCCCAATTCATTATTAAATCATTGCAATCTTTAGGTGGCACTGCTTCCAGAGAAACAATAAAAGAAAGTATTGCAGCAGATAGTTCCATTCCTATTTCAGAAGAACAAATTTATGGAACGATTACTTCAAAAAATGGAAATCAGTGGAGTCCATTCCTTTTTGATTTTAATTTTGGCATCAAAAATCTTTTTATTTGTGGATATATTGAAGAATATGGTCGCAATCAAGATATTGTTTTAACAGAAAAAGGACGAAGTGCTGATTATTCTTCATTTCCAACTGCCGAAGATGAAGAAAAAATGAAACGATACTGGGATAACAAAAAGAAAGAACGCATTAAACCCATTAACAACAAAGATAATCAAGATGCCGTTGATGATGAAATCGAAAATGATGAAGATATTCAAGATGATGACAATGAACAATGGAAAGTTAAAGTTCTTGAAAAAATAAAAAGATTCTCTCCCCAAAAATTTGAAAATTTTTCACGCTTGCTCCTTTCTAAAATGGGCATTCAATTTGATCCTGAAAAAGGCGTAAAAATGTCAGGTGATCATGGTATAGACGGATACGGCTATTGTGTTTCTGATGAATTTAAAACTTCAATAGTGGTTGTTCAATGCAAACGATTTACCGACAATCCAGTATCAGAGCCTGATATTGATAAGTTTAAAGGAACAATGTCAAAACACAGTGCCGATTATGGTATTTTTATTACCACAACTTACTTTACCGCATCTGCCAAAGAGGCCGCTTTACAAGGAAATAACAAAGTAACCATCATTGATGGAAATAAATTGGTTGCGTTAATTGAAAAATATCAACTACATATCCAACCCGTACAAACATACGAATTGGGAGATTATTACGATCAAGAAAACTAATTTTAGAAACTCCTGCAAAATGGGCATCGTACATGGGCAGTTTTGCAGGAATTTTTCAGGCAGCCTGAAAAATAATTATCCCAAAGAAACCATCTCCAACTGATCAATAGGACGATTAAGAAAACGCTCCCCGATGGCACGAAAACGCAAGGGAATGTCTGAAACAAAAAAACGATAATCAGGCGTTTGCGTGGTAGGATTTAAAAGATGCCGCTTTTCCAATTCATATGCCACTGCTTCGGCTGTTGTTAACGCAGAATCCACCAATGGAATGTCTGGTATTTCTTCACGAATCAAAGGTTTTAATAACGGATAATGCGTACAACCCAAAACCAAAGTATCAATGCGTTCTGCTAATAATGGCGGTAGGTATTCACGCAAAGTCAAACGCGTAACTTCATGATCCAGCCACCCTTCTTCTACCAACGGAACCAATAAAGGACACGCCTGTGAAATCACACGATAATTGGGCTGACGAATCGCAATCGCACGAGCATACGCATTAGAATTAACAGTAGTCGTTGTAGCAATGACACCAATCGGACCGTTTTGAGAATGCCTAATCGCTGCATCTGCCCCCGCACTAATCACATCAAAAACTGGCAAAGGACCCGCCAAACGGCGAACACGCTCACCTGCAACCGCAGCAATCGTATTACACGCAATCACCAAAGCCTTAACATTTTGCTCCATCAAAAACTGAACCATTTGTTCCGTAAATTGTTCAATAGTATTGCGAGATTTCACCCCATACGGAACGCGTGCAGTATCCCCAAAATAGACAATATTTTCGTAAGGCAAACGCTCAATCAAGGCGCGAACAACTGTCAAACCGCCAACGCCAGAATCAAATACACCAATCGCACTTTGATTATTCATCATATTGTTCGTATTGAATAAATAAAGACAGGATTATAATCGTTTTCAACAAAGTATTTTGAAACTCTTGTATGTAGCACTCTTTTAACTTAACACACTCACAGAAACTTCGATTTGATGACTTCATCCAAATATGCCTTTTTAAGTTGTCGATTGACATCAGTTGCATTATCCGATAGAATTTTATGCTTTCATCATTCCTTTTCGGAGAATTGGCCGAGTGGTCGAAGGCACTCCCCTGCTAAGGGAGCATACGAGCTAAAACTTGTATCGAGGGTTCGAATCCCTCATTCTCCGCCAACAATGTTTTCAATCCATTAATCAGTCTTTCATACAAATAAGCACCAGCAAAGCTTGCAGGCTATTGGCACACCAAAAACACTTACATGAAGTACCCTGAAAGCATTAACATCACAACAAAAATATGTTTCTGCCTGCCTTGATTGTATTCATTGCATGATTCATACAAATAATCTCTCAAAAATCATTTTATCTACCTTACTGCATGACCGATTGAGCTTTTCTTGCTATGATTAGGCTTGTTTTCAGACAAAAATATTATTCATCATGGATTTTTCACAGATTCTTACTTTCTTTTCATCTTTGTTTCAAAAACAAGAATTTTTTGCTCGTTTCTTGGAGCGGCGTTTTTTTGCAACGCATAGCCTTATCGAATTGGGAGTTGCGGCTGTTGTTATTTTCATCGCTTACAAAGTTGCGATATTTTTAAATCATCGTTATTTTGCCAAAGAAGATCAAACACATTTTTTGCGTTACTGGTCTTCTCGTTTGATTTTCCCTATTTTTATTTTATTGCTTGGTCTAATTGCCACTAGTATTTGGAATAAATGGAGCGGACATCAGGTTGTTTGGTTGCGTCTTTTAATGATTGCAGCACCTTGGATGATGATGATTCGCACCTTTACCTCTGTTTTACATTACATCATGCCAGGCAATCGTTTTTCCAGTTCATCGGAAAAATTTTTATCAGGGCTGATTTGGCTGGGCTTTATTCTCTGGTTTACTGGATTGAGCGATACTCTGTATCGCTGGTCGAATAATATGGTTTTCTCTTTGGGAAAAACCAAAATCAGTTTGTACAACCTTGCCAATGGCGTTTTTTGGGTTGCCATCAGTATTATGATGGCCATGTGGTTGGCACAAGTCTTCGAAAACCGTCTGATGAAATTAGAACGCATGAATTTAAGTTTGCGTATCGTTTTAGGCAAAGTTGCCAAAACATTGATGGTTTTTTTAGCCATATTGATTACCCTGCCCGCTGTTGGTATTGATTTGACTGTCTTATCCGTTTTCGGCGGAGCTTTGGGGATTGGTTTAGGTTTTGGTTTACAAAAAATCGCCAGCAATTATGTTTCGGGCTTTATCATTTTGTTAGAACGCTCTGTGCGTGTTAATGATTATCTTACTGTATCTAGCTTTTCTGGCATTGTAACCAAAATTTATTCTCGTTATGTTGTCTTACAAGCACCTACTGGTGAAGAAGCGTTAATTCCGAATGAAACTTTTGTTTCCTCAACCATCATCAATAAATCATTTACCGATGGCAAAGTTTGGCGAAAATTAGATGTTCAGGTTGCCTATAACACTGATATTCCCCAAGCATTATCGATTTTAGAAGAAGCCGCCAAATCCTGTCCGCGTGTCGATAAAGAAAAACCACCCAGAGGTTTAGTGAGAGAATTCGCCGATTCTGGCATCAATTTGGCTATTGGTTTTTGGGTAGCGAATTCGCCCACTGGCTATTCTTCTTTGGATTCTGAAATCTTATTGGAAATTTGGAAACGCTTTAAAGCCAATAATATTGAGTTTCCTTATCCACAACGAGAAGTGCGTATTCTCAATCCATAATCGTAGTAGCCTGAATTACTTTTTATGGAAAAGGATTTTTAAAACAGGCAAGCTGAAACTTTGCAAAAACTCATTTTCAGCTTGCCTGTATTTCTCAAAAACAAGAATAGATTTTATGGATTTTTAACGCTCATTTTAACGATTACGCCTACCAAACTTGATTTAAAGTAAGTTGCGACTCATCATTCGTTTTTTATCAAGCATGAATAGTAACGAAATGTTTTCAGGCTGCCTGAAATCAAGATAATTCAATTAGTCCAGTTAATTGTGCAAAACTGTGCGTACGGATAATTTCACAAAACTGATGGCAATATTGCAATTCAATATCTTCCTGACGCAAAGCCGCGTATAACTCACTGTGCAAACCATTTTCAATACGCCGTGCCACCACATAACCTTTTTCTAAATACGGCAACACCGCCCAATAAGGCAAAGCGGCAATGCCACGCCGACTGGCAACTAATTGCACAATCGCAATCGTGAGTTCGCTGGTGCGTCTTTTGGGAATAATTCCCGCTGGCGACAACACTTTACGCACTAAATCCAACATATCATCTGAAACTGGATAAGTAATCAAAGTTTCATTGGCAAAATCTTCCGCTTTCCAACAATCTTTTTGCGATAAAGGATGGTCTTTGGCAGCTATACCCACCATTTCATAAGCAAACAAAGGTTCGAACGCAATACCCACTTGTGTATCTGTTTGAGAAACAATCGCTAAATCTGCTCGATGCGTCAGCAACAAACCAACAGGGTCAGCTTGGAAACCAGAAACAATATCCAATTCCACATTCGGCCACTGATAACGAAAATGATCCATTGCAGGCATCAGCCAATCAAAACAAGTATGACACTCTACCGCAATACGCAACTCACCTGCGGTATTGGCGGTGAGTTGAGCAATATCGCGTTCTGCACTGTTTACTTGTGGCAAAATTTGCTGTGCTAATTGCAGCAAACGCTCACCTGTTGCGGTAAAACGAATTGGATGCGATTTTCGTTCAAACAAAGGGGTTGCAAAATATTCTTCCAATAAGCGAATTTGATGCGACAGTGCCGATTGCGTCAAAAACAAACGCTTGGCGGCAGCCGACACGCTACCACTTTCCTTTAAAGTTTGCAGTGTTCGTAAATGACGCAGTTCTAATGGTGAGGACATGGGGGTAATAAACTATTGTTCATCGTATGGAAAAAGTGGATTGGTTTCATTGATAAACCTAATAATAGAATTTCGTTCATTTCTAGTTAAAACAGGTCGAAGTCTTTGAAGTCGAGAAATATGTTTTTGTTTCTTTTCTGAATTTAAATTTGAATTTTTGTTTTTTTTTCATTCACATTCCTTACAAAGACTATGTTGTCATTGAATACTCAAATATGCCTAATCAATTTTTTCATAACGAATATCGGTAATTTCAATCCATTCTTCTCCGCTTGGTGTCTGCAAACAGACTTCATCGCCGATGCGAGATTTCATTAAAACGCGTGCCAGTGGCGATATCCAAGATATTTTTCCTTGTGTGGTATCAATTTCATCAATGCCAACAATTTTAACGATTTCTTCCGAATCATCACCACGCAGAATAGTAACGGTTGCACCAAAAAAAACCTGCTCGCAGTCTCCTCTTTGTTCAGGATCGACCACTTCTGCAATTTCCAAACGCTTGGTCAAAAAGCGGATTCGCCGATCAATCTCACGCAAACGCTTTTTGCCGTATAAATAATCGCCATTTTCACTGCGATCACCATTACTGGCGGCCCAATTCACAACTTCGGTCATATGCGGACGCTCGCGATGAACCAGATGATATAACTCATCTTTCAATCGTTGCCATCCTTGCGGAGTAATGTAATTCTTTTGTTCCATGAATTATTTTGTTCTATGATTGGTATACCATATCAAGTTTTCAAGCTGCCTTTTTTATCCTCTTTCAGGCTGCCTGAAAGCGTTTTGTTCGTTATGGTGGGTTAGAAACCCACCCTACGATTTATTCCCACTCAATCGTAGCAGGCGGTTTGCCTGATATGTCATATACCACGCGGTTAATGCCCGCAATTTCGTTGATAATGCGGTTAGATACTCTGCCTAATAAATCATACGGCAATTCTGCCCAGTGGGCGGTCATAAAGTCGTTGGTAATCACCGCACGCAAGGCGACAACAAAATCGTAAGTTCTGCCATCGCCCATTACGCCCACTGATTTTACGGGCAGAAATACCGCAAAGGCTTGCGAAGTTTTGTCATACCACGACACGCCATTTTCGTCTTTTGTATTGCGAAGTTCCTGAATAAAAATATCGTCCGCACGACGCAGTAAATCAGCATATTCGATTTTCACTTCGCCCAAAATACGCACGCCCAAACCAGGTCCTGGAAAGGGGTGTCGATAAACCATATCGCGTGGCAAACCTAACGCTACGCCTAATTGACGCACTTCATCTTTGAATAAATCTCGCAAAGGTTCTAACAACTCTAAATGCAGCGTTTCAGGCAGCCCCCCCACATTGTGGTGCGATTTAATCGCGTGGGCTTTTTTGGTTTTTGCACCCGCACTCTCAATCACATCAGGGTAAATCGTGCCTTGTGCCAGCCACTTGGCGTTGGGGCGTTTGGCAGCTTCTTCTTGAAACACTTCCACAAACTCTTTGCCAATGATTTTGCGTTTTTGTTCAGGGTCGGTAATGCCTTGTAATTTCGACATAAATTTGTCAGCGGCGTTAATGTGAATAATATTTGCCGATAACTTGCCTGAAAACATTTTCAACACATTGTCCGCTTCATTCAAACGCAATAAACCGTGATCAACAAACACGCAAGTTAATTGCGAACCGATTGCCTTATAAATCAACGCCGCCGCAACCGATGAATCCACGCCGCCTGATAAGCCCAAAATCACTTCGTCATTGCCAACTGTGGCACGAATTTTTGCCACCGCTTCATCGATAAAATTGGGCATTGTCCATTCAGGTTTTGCACCGCAAATGTCCAACACAAAACGGTTCAAAATATCCTTGCCGCGTGGCGTGTGCGTTACTTCGGGGTGAAACTGCACGCCGTAGATTTTTTTGTTGGCATTTTCCATAATCGCCACAGGGCAAGATGGCGTATGAGCAACGGAGACAAAGTTTTCAGGCAGCCCCACAACCTTATCGCCATGACTCATCCACACATCTAATTGATTATTCTCGGCAATACCGTCTGTCAAAGCATTTTTTTCAACCGTAACAGACGCATAGCCAAACTCGCGTTGATTGCCCGCAGCCACTGTTCCGCCTAATGTATGAGCAATCCACTGCATACCATAACAAATGCCCAACACAGGCACGCCAAGATTGAGAATTTCAGGATCGGCTTGGTAATCCGAGTTATACACGGAATTAGGACCGCCAGAAAGAATAATGCCTTTTGGATTAAAGGCTTTAATTTGTTCGAGTGAATAATCATACGCGTGCATTTCGCAATAAACACTCGCTTCACGCACACGCCGTGCAATCAGTTGGCTCACCTGCGAGCCAAAGTCAAGAATGAGAATTTTGTCCATAATAATTTGTTTTAGCTTCACCTTACGGCTCGCAGAAACTGCGGCTTGATTGCTTTGCAATCCTTTTATTTACTTCGTAAATAAAGATTTTGACTTCGTCAAAATAAACCTTGTTTTCAGGCAGCCTGAACTATTTAAAAAGAAAGGATTTTAACATTTTTATGAAGTTATTATGATTGATTATTTAGGCTATGAAACAGTAATATTTTGGCTTGCAAAGGGTTTAACCTAATCTTCGCAATGATTGATAAAATAGCACTTGAACTTTTAGGTTGTGATGCAATCTTATGGCAACCTGAAAGTTTTGATATTTTGGAGTTATTCTATGAAAATCAAATCCATTGCTTTGATTGCCTCGCTGGCATTGTTACCGTTGTCTGTTCATGCAGACGGCATCAGCAGTTTGCAACACTTTAATGAAAACATTAAGCATTTTTCGGGAAACTTTACGCAAACGGTGAAAAATGCCAAAAAAACACAAAAGACATCGGGCAGTTTTGCGATTGCTCGCCCCGAACATTTTCGCTGGATTTACGAAAAACCTTATCAACAAACCATTATTGGCGATGGTAAAACCTTGTGGTTGTATGATGTTGATTTGGCACAGGTAACCAAACGCAATCAAAAAAATGCGATGGGCAATTCTCCTGCGGCGATTTTGTCGCATAAAAACGCCTTATCTGCTCATTACACTATTCAAAACGATGGCGAGGAAAACGGCATTGCCTATGTGGTTGCCGAACCTAAAAATAAAGACAGTGAATACAAGCATATTCGCATTGGTTTTCGTGATAATGTTCCTGAAAATATGCATTTGCAGGACAGTTTTGGAAATACCACTGACATTTCGTTTAGCCAAGTTAAAATCAATCCCAACCTTTCAGGCAGCCTGTTTCAGTTTAAACCACCCAAAGGGGTTGATGTTTTAGACGCCAATCAATAAATTTTACACGGAATAATCCTATGATTTCTTTAACAGAATATCAACAACAAGTCGCACAAGGTTATACCCACATTCCTTTGGTTTACGAACTTTTGGCGGATATGGATACACCTTTATCTTTGTATTTAAAATTAGCCAATCAGCCTTTTTCTTATTTATTGGAATCGGTAGTCGGCGGAGAGCGTTTTGGACGATATTCATTCATTGGATTGTCTTGTGATACTTATCTCAAAGTTTTTGACCGCCGTATTGAAATTTATGAGCGAAATCAACTGACCCAAACACTTGAAGACCAAAATCCATTGGATTTTATCGAAAATTTTCAGGCTGCCTTTAAAACCCCTGAAATACAAGGATTACCACGATTTACTGGCGGATTGGTTGGTTATTTTTCATACGAAACCGTACATTATGTTGAATCTAAATTAGGCAAAAAACAGCGTCCAAAACTGATTGATGTACCTGATATTTTTCTGATGCTGTCGCAATCATTGGCGGTTTTAGATAATTTAAGTGGCAAAATTTATCTGATTGTTTATGCCGATGCCAAAGCGTCTGATGGTTATCAAAAAGCACGACAACAGTTAGAGGATTTACGCCTGAAATTGCGACAAAGCCCTGTTCTTCCTTTGTCTTTTGGATCGGAAGAAGGCGAAGTGATTGCCGAAGTTAATCAAGAACAATATAAAGCCTATGTTCGCCGTATTCGTGAATACATTTTAGACGGCGATTGTATGCAGGTTGTGCCATCGCAACGCTTTTATACATCATTTAAGGATAATCCATTAAGTTTATACCGTGCTTTACGCACCTTAAATCCATCGCCCTATTTGATTTATTACAATTTTGGCGATTTTTATGTAGTTGGTTCTTCGCCAGAAATTTTAGTACGCCGCGAAAAAGACCAAGTTACCGTCCGCCCCATTGCAGGCACAAGAAAACGCGGACGAACCCCAGAAGAAGATTTAGCCAACGAAAAAGATTTACTTTCTGACGAAAAAGAAATTGTCGAACACACCATGCTGATTGATTTAGGGCGTAATGATGTGGGCAAAATCAGTCAAATTGGGCAAGTTAAAGTTACCGATAAAATGGTGATCGAACGCTACTCTCATGTGATGCATATTGTTTCAAATGTAGAAGGCATCCTGAAACCCAATATGAGCAATATGCAAGTTCTGGCTGCCACTCTGCCTGCGGGAACATTATCAGGTGCTCCTAAAATTCGTGCGATGGAAATCATCGAAGAATTAGAACCTACACGCAGGGGCATTTATGGTGGTGCAATCGGCTATTTGAGTTTTAACGGCGATATGGATTTAGCGATTGCCATTCGTACAGCCGTGATTAAAGACGAAACCGTTTACATTCAAAGTGGCGGTGGCATTGTGGCAGACTCCAACGAAGAAGCCGAATGGCAAGAAACACAAAACAAAGCTATGGCGGTAGTAAAAGCCGTGCGTATGGTGCAAAAAGGCTTGGATCAATAAATCATGACTGTACTTTCCGCAGAACAACTTTCCTTTGCCGTAGGACATCATCAACTTTTAGATGGCGTTTCTTTTTCATTGGAAGCAGGAGATAAAGTGGGGATTATCGGACGCAATGGCACAGGAAAATCCTCCTTACTCAAAATTTTGGCAGGCATTGTCTTGCCTGATGATGGCGTTTTGAGTATTCAAAACGGCTTAAAAGTCGTGTATGTTCCGCAAGAACCAGAATTAAATCTTAATGCCACCGTTTTTGCGAATGTTAGCGATGGTTTGGGCGAAATTAAAAGCATTTTATGCGATTATCATCAAATCTTAACGCAATTAGAACAAAATCCCAATCATTCACCACTGATGACGCAACTGCAAGAAATACAAAATAAAATTGACAGCCTAAACGCATGGCAGGCTGATGCAGAGGTCAATAAAATATTAAGCACTATGAGGCTGCCTGAAAATACCACAGTGGCTCATCTTTCAGGGGGGCAAAAAAAACGAGTCGCATTGGCAAGAGTTTTGGTACAAAAACCAGACATTCTATTATTGGATGAGCCAACCAATCATTTGGATATTCCCGCCATTACCGAATTAGAAACACAACTGAATCAATTTTCAGGCTGCCTGATGGTCATTACCCACGACCGCCGTTTTTTGGATAAGGTCGTCCATAAAATTGCTGAATTGGATCGCGGCAAATTGTCTTTTTATACAGGCGGATTTTCTAAATATCGAGAACAAAAAGAAGCCGAATTAGCAGTTGAAGCAGAACACAATCGTTTGTTCGACCAATTCCACGCCCAAGAAGAAGCATGGATTCGGCGAGGCATTGAAGCACGCCGTACCCGCAATCAAGGTCGTGTGAAGCGTTTAGAAGAATTGCGGCGTCAGCGTGCCGCACGCCGCGAGCGTCAAGGGCAAGTGCAAATGCACTTATCGCGTGGTGATGCAGGCGGAAAAATCGTAGCGGAATTGGAGCATGTTCATTTTTCATTTGAAGAAAAAACCATCGTACGCGATTTTTCCACCATTATTCAACGATCAGATAAAGTGGGGTTAATCGGTCCTAACGGCGTAGGGAAAACCACTTTTCTGCGACTGATTTTAGAAGAACTGACACCGCAATCAGGAAAAATCCGCTTGGGAACACGCCGACAAGTAGCCTATTTTGATCAAATGCGTACCGCTTTAAACGAAGAGGAAACGGTTTTTTATACCATTGGTGAAGGCAATGATTTTATCGAAATTGCGGGCAAAAAGCGTCATGTGATGAGTTATTTAGGCGATTTTCTGTTTTCACCAGAACGCGTGCAATCGCCTGTATCTTCCCTATCTGGCGGAGAACGCAATCGTTTATTGTTGGCAAAACTCTTCACCCGCCCTGCCAATATTTTGGTTTTGGATGAGCCAACCAACGATTTGGACATCGAAACCCAAGAAGTTTTGGAAAATATGCTGCAAGAATATGACGGCACCGTTTTTATCGTCAGCCATGACCGAGCTTTTTTAGATGAAGTGATTACATCGTCCATCGTTTTTGATGGAACAGGCAACCTGAAAGAATACATCGGTGGTTATAGCGATTACGAAACCGCGATGCAAAGAGAAAAAATTCAAGAACCAGTAAAAACAGTAAGCAAAAGCAATGAAAAACCCAAACTCAACAGCACGAAAAAACTCACATTCAACGAACAACGCGAACTTTCATTGCTGCCTGACCAAATCACCGAATTAGAAAACACCTTGACAGACTTGCAACAACAACTGATGAATCCTGATATTTTCAAAAACGACTATCAACAAGCCATTGTCATTCAAAATCAAATCAATCAAATTGAAGAAGATTTAATGCAAAAAATGGAACGCTGGGAAATTTTAGAAAGTAAAGTTTAGTTGCACAGAGTGTAATCTTTGACAATGAGTAAAATGAGAAAGCAATCAAAGTACTGTATTTACTGTGTTTATTCAAATTAACGAACAATCGTTGCATTTTGGCGTTTTTCATTCTTTACGACCAATTTTGCGTTGCAAAAAAGCATTTATTCAAAGAAACCCCAGCAAAATTGGTAGATGTAAGCACATTTCAAAGTTGTAATAGCACAGAAATTGAAGACATAGCAATGAGTTAAGCGGAATTTTGAGCAACGCACAACGAAGAGATGTGCCACAGATGCCAATTGGGCATGGCTTTCTCAAAGCCTTTAACTCCTATAAAAAACAGCAATGATTAGTCTTTGTATAAGTTTTTATCCCCCCCATCTATCCCTTATCTTGGTTTTTAAGGTAAAATTCAGTTTCGCTTAATTTGCGTTAGGCGTTGGTTGTAAAAGTGTTGTGATTGGGTGGTTTTTGCTCATACAATGTTTTTACTTATTTTTTCTTTTTTCTCTGTAAAAGGTGTTGAAAATGAATCGAGTTTTTCGTGTTGTATTTAATGAAGTGCGTGGTACATGGGTGGCTGTTTCGGAAATGGCTAAATCGGCAGGTAAAAAAGCCAGCACGGCAAGCATTCTACCCCCCCGTTGATAATCATTCTCATTTGAATACTACTGTTTCAGGCAGCCTGAAAAAAGGTTTGATTAGCATTGCTCCACTGTATGTCGCCTTAATGGGCGTTTTTTTTGTGCCTACGGTTTGGGGGGCTGAAATTGATAAACCATGTCAATATGACGACACAACGAACTCGATTGAATGTGGTACAGGGAATAAAGTAACGGCGAATTTAGGTTCTATCACCGCAATAGGATTAACAAACACTGTTAGTGCTATGCAGGCTGTTGCAGTAGGTAGAGAAAACACTGCCAGTGGTGGTTGGTCTTCTGCTATCGGCAATAAAAATACAGCCAGTGAAAATGGTGCTGTGGCAGTGGGATACGGTAATACCGCACAACAAGCGAATTCAGTGGCTGTGGGTGTTGAAAATGTGGCAAATAATGGAACAACAACTGCGGTGGGGTTTCAGAATAAGGCAAATGGTTTAGAGTCTTCGGCATTAGGATACGGTAACATAACAAATGATCATTACGAAGTGGCTGTGGGTTATAAAAACATCACTAATGGTGCTCGTTCAACTGCTGTGGGTAATGAAAACCAAGCCACTGCATTGTGGTCGTCTGCTGTGGGTGGTGGAAATACCACAAGCGGTACTTATTCTTCTGCGGTGGGTTTTAAGAATAATGTTAGTGGTGGTTATGCTTCTGCTTTTGGTGCGTTCAATAGTGCTACGGCTGATTACAGTATTGCTTTGGGTTCTTCATCAAACGCTTATCGTGCCGCTGGTGATGTGGGTTATTCGCCTGTTGGAAAAACTTATGATACGGATACCACAGGGGTGTGGAAATCTAATCGGGGGGTTGTGGCTGTGGGTGATTCCAAAAATGAAAACGCTGCCATCACCAGACAAATTACAGGGGTTGCTGCTGGTAAATATGACACAGACGCGGTGAATGTGGCACAGTTAAAAGAAGTGCAAAGTTTGGTGGGTACATGTTCGTATGATAGCGACAAAGGGGCGTTGCAATGTGGGGACAGTACCGCAAGCGGTAAATATTCTTCTGCGGTTGGCTATCGAAGCCAAGCATTAAGCGAAAATTCGCACGCTTTTGGTGGGCAGAATAACTATTCAGGCAGCGGCATAAGTAGCGTTACTATGGGCACAGGTGCGGTGGCTTTGGGTTATCAAAATAACTATAAATCAACTGGTGCGGTTACGGTGGGGCACGAATCTACTGCTGTGGGCGTGTATAACACCGCAAGCGGTCAATATTCTTCTGCTATGGGTTATAGCAACACCGCAAGCGGTGATTGGTCTTCTGCTTTGGGTTATCGCAACACCGCAAGCGGTAAATCTTCTGCGTTGGGTAATTGGAACACCGCAAGCGGTAATTGGTCTTCTGCTATGGGTCGTGCCAACACCGCAAGCGGTATTGCTTCTTCTGCTATGGGTTATCGCAACATCGCAAGCGGTGAAGATTCTTCTGCGGTGGGTGGCTACAACACCGCAAGCGCTAATTGGTCTTCTGCGGTGGGTTATGAAAACCTCGCAAGTGGTATACGTTCTTCTGCTATGGGTTTTAGCAACACCGCAAGCGGTAATGCTTCTTCTGCGGTGGGTAATAAGAACACCGCAAACAAGTTATATTCTTCTGCCTTGGGTGCGTATAACACTGCCGAAGTGGATTTTGGTACGGCGGTGGGGTTTGGCTCTTTGGCTAATCGTGATTCAGGTACACAAGGTGTCTATACTCCTGCCAATTTTGATAGTTTAGACGCCAAAGGCAAAGCCGCTTGGCAAGCCACTTCTGCCGCTTTGGCTGTGGGTAATCCTGATAATACAAATTTGAGCTATTACAACCCAAATACACGCTCATGGGGTGAGATAACCACACCCATCACCCGCCAAATTACAGGGGTTGCTGCTGGCTCGGAAGACACAGACGCAGTGAATGTGGCACAGTTAAAAGAAGTGGCAGGTATGGTGGGCAGTGGCGGTTCGTTTAGTCCGATTACGGTGTCGGACGGCGGTTCAGGCAGTTTCACGGTGGGCAGTGCAGGCAGCCTGAAAATGGTGGGCAGCAATGCTAATCTTTCTACAAATGCAAACGGTGATACGGTTACGATTGCTTTGGCTGATAATTTGAACTTAACTTCGGTTACTGCAGATAAGGTGAGCGTGGGTTCGCTGACGGTCAATAAAGACGGTAAAATTTCGGGCGTTGCTGCTGGGGCTGCCGAAAAAGATGCGGTGAATTTTGGTCAGTTAAATGCTCTGCAAAAAACAGTCGATAATTTGCAAGATACGGTGAATAATTTGCCTACTGCAAGTGGTAGTGGTAATGCAACACCTTTAACAGTTGCCGCTGGTGATGATAATGTTCAGGTGGCAATGAATGCAAATAAAACGCGTGCAACAGTGTCGCTTAAAGATGAAATTTCATTAAACAAAATTACAACAGGCAGTGCGTCTTTAAGTGCAAATGGCTTAAATAACGGCGGTAATGTGATTAGCAATGTAAAAGCAGGTTCTGCCGATTTGGAGGCTGTGAATGTGAAACAGTTAAAAGACGCTAATGCGGCTAACTTAAAAGCCAGTGTGCAAGCGGTAAAAGGTGATAATAAAAATAGGCATAAGTAACAAAAAAGGTGCTAAAAAACGCTGAACACCTTATCATTATTGCTTTTTAGGAAGGTCAAATACTTTGAACACAAAAAATGCTTTTTTTGCGGCTCTAAACGCACCAAAAAGAATGGAAAACAGAATG
>JAGCOT010000047.1 GCA_017645365.1 Neisseriaceae bacterium | reverse complement strand
ATATCGGCTGCACTTCTTGCTGTAACTTCTAATACAAAAAATTCAAGCAGTTTCTTCTGTACAGATTTCTTTAATTTACAATGCGTTATCTTCATTTTTGCAGTCTATCATAACTGCTAATCTAATACAGCCCCAAATTTCTGAAATTAAAAATCAACGAATGAAACAGGATTATGCCAGATTGGGATTGTCCGAAGATAGCAATGTGTATCACTATGTTACTCGTGATAAAGGCAGTTTTACGATTAACGAATGTGCTTATCCATTAGTTGATTTGAATAATTTACGAGATTTCCAGTTAGAAAAATCATCTATTTCTTGGTCTGACGGAAAAAAAGAATATAAATACACCTTTGCAGATTCGCAAATATTGCAAAAATTTGATATAGCAGAACAAGAAACTTTTGAAATTCAAATTATTCAAGACCCATTTGAGTTTTTACTCAATGCGTATCAGGAATTTATTAGTCCTTTGGTATGCGTTGAAGAAGAACAAGAAGAAATTGAAGTTTATTTGCCCTTGTATTCTTATGGTGATAGTGATGGACAAGTTGCAAAGAAATCAGGATTAAACGCTTGGAATGGTGCCCCTAAAAATCCAGACAAACCAAAACCAAGACCACTGAATGAAATTTATATTCCTATTCCCAAAGAATTTCATAGAAAACACCCTGATTTTTTTGTGCCTGATATTACGCCATACTTACCCAAAGGCAATAATTTACCTAAACCGCGTTTTCATTTGCAATTACCTACTGGAAAAAGAATTCCTGCTCTTATTACACAAGATAATATGAAAGGCTTGCAATCAGGCAGTCTGACGGAAAGGGACGAAAATGGCAAAAAATACGGTCAATCGGCATTAGGGCAATGGTTATTGATTGATGTTTTAGGCTTAAAAGAACGGCAATTAGTTACTCGTGAATGGTTGCAACAAAAGGGAACCGATTGCGTGCGTTTATGGCGTAAAAAAGACGATTATTCCTTAATTCACATAGATTTTGCTCCCATAGGTGCGTTTGAAAAATTTATGGACGATGAAGAAATAGAAAAATAATCGTTCAGGTAGCCTTCTTATGCTTGGAGATTACTACGCACTGATTTCATCAAGGCTCGTAATGACAATAGTTTTTTGTATGGCGTTTCAATGACATAGCATAGGCAATTTGTTGAGAATACGGTTTTATTTGTATGTTCAGGCAGCCTGAAATGATTTTATCCGCTCTCCGTAGTTAGGGGATTGCTACGACTTGCTTCGCAAGTCTCGTAATGACGGTTTCCCAGCACGGGAAATGCTTTCAGGTTGCCTGAAAATAAAAATCCTGTCATTGCAAGCCGTTGTCTGTAACGGCGTGGCAATCTCTTTGTCGTTTAGGATAATCAAATGCTTTCAGGCTGCCTGAAATGATTTCATCCGCTCTCCGTAGTTAGGGGATTGCTACGACTTGCTTCGTAAGTCCCGTAATGACGGTTTCCCAGCACGGGAAATGCTTTCAGGCTGCCTGTTTTGCTTAAATTTCTTATCAGTTTGAATTTCAGGAATGGTCGCACTTCACTTACAATGGTGTGAAATCTTCTTGCTTATCAAAAACAAGAAGTAATCGTAAGTCCATCAAAAGCAGGAGCGATGTTTTCTGGACAACGATTTTTCAATTCTTGATATTCCAAATGATGCGTCATGTGAATCAAATAGGTTTGTTTGGCATTGATTTTTTTTGCAAAATCAATGGCTTCTTCCACACTTAAATGATTTGGAAATTTTCTGTCCATCAGACAATCAATCAATAAATAATCCAAATTTTCCAATAATGGAAACGCCTGCGGATGAATTTCGCAAATGTCCGTCAACCATGCAATATTGCCAATGCGATAAATGCGAGATTGAAAATGTCGTCCATGTCGCAAATCTGCACTGATGACAGGAATGCCATGAATATCATTCAGGCTGCCTGAAATATCGCTAAAAGCATTTTGTGAAAACCATGTTTGCCATTGTTGATAAGTTTTGGCAACCGCTTCTGAAACAGAGGGGTTTTCTGCGGTATATAAATTTTCATCAGACAAAACATGGGCTTTTAAAACGGGGCTATTCCAATGATGACAAGGGGGATTAAACGCATAGGCAAAGCGTTGTTGCATATTGCTGATGGTCTGTGCGTTGCCATAAACATCAATCACCTGCTTTTGACGAAAACAATATGCACGCAAATCATCAATGCCATTGAGATGGTCGGCATGTGGGTGGGTGTACAAAACCGCATCTAATCGCGGAATACGAAATTTTAAAGCTTGCGTACGAAAATCCGTACCTGTATCAATTATCCAATGTTGGTCTTGAATTTGAATCCAAGCACTGCAACGAGTGCGATGATTTTCAGGCTGCCTGCTTTGACATACCGCACAATCACACCCAATCATTGGCGTTCCTGATGAACTGCCACAACCCAAAACAGTTAAAGTGATTTGATTCATTTTGATGGCTTCGCTTTTGAAAATAGTTGAAAGAAATTATCAGTCGTTTGCTGGGCGATGGTTTCGTAAGAAACGCCTCGCAACTGTGCCACAAATTCCGCCGTATGCCTTACATAAGCAGGCGTATTGAGTTTACCGCGATAGGGCATAGGGGCTAAAAAAGGTGCATCGGTTTCCACCAAAATACGGTCAGATGGCACATAACGACAAGCCTCCTGAATTTTCGGAGCGTTTTTAAAAGTTACGATTCCTGAAAAAGAAATGTAAAAACCCAAATCCAAAGCCGCTTTGGCAAAATCAATATCTTCTGAAAAACAATGAATAACGCCATAATCCGCATGGTGTTCTCGCAGAATTTTGATGGTGTCGTCAGGGGCTTTTCGCGTATGCACCACCAAAGGCAAATGACTTTTCTGGGCAGCCTGAATATGCGTGATAAACCGCTGATGTTGCCAAGATAAATCGCCTTCACACCAATAATAATCCAAGCCCGTTTCGCCAATGCCAATGACTTTTTCATGCTTGGCACGCAAAATCAACTCATCATAAGAAAATTCTTCTGCATCAGGGTCTTCGGGATGAATGCCCACCGTTGCCCAAAGATTGTTATGGTTTTCTGCCAAGCGTAATACTTCGTCTGCTGTTTCTTTGGAAACACTCACCGCCAAAGCATAAGCCACATCGTTTTCAGACATGGCTTGCAAATGATGATGAAGATTTTCAGATAAATCAGGAAAATTTAAATGACAATGGGAATCAACCAGCATCTTGCTTTTTATCTTTGTTAATGTTGAGGCTGTGCATTATAATGCTTCGTTTGTATGAATAGAAATAGCTTTTTAATTAGTTTTGTTGGCTGATGAAAACAGTGGCTTGTCTGTTTTTCCTTGTTAATTGATGATTTTAGTTTAACGATACAATTTCAGGCAGCCTGAAATTTATTTTTTAAGGATTTGAATATGTGCGGTATTGTCGGTGTGGTTCAATCTCATGGAAACGCAGTTGATTTTTTAACTACTGGTTTAAAACGCTTGGAATATCGCGGATATGATTCTTCTGGCATTGCTGTTCTCAATCCACAAGGCGATATTGAACGAATTCGCCGCGTTGGGCGTGTATCCTTAATGGAGGAAGCTGCACGCGAAGCCAAAACCACAGGTTTATCAGGCATCGGACATACGCGTTGGGCAACGCATGGGGGTGTTACCGAATCTAACGCACATCCTCATATTTCACATCATTCCATTGTGGTCGTTCACAACGGTATTATTGAAAATTTTGCAGAACAACGCACTCGTTTGCAAAACTTGGGTTATGTTTTTGAATCGCAAACCGATACCGAAGTGATTGCCCATGCCATTCATGCAGAATACACTCAAAATCCCGATTTATTTACTGCGGTACAAAATGCCTGTCGCGGATTTCAGGGTGCCTATGCGATTGCGGTTTTGGCAAAAGACCGTCCGCAAGAAATGGTGGTGGCACGCATGGGGTGTCCCTTATTGCTGGCTTTGGGTGAAGATGCGACTTTTATCGCATCGGATGTTTCTGCTGTTATTGAATACACTCGCCGTGTGATTTATTTGGAAGATGGCGACATCGCACACATAAACTCGCAAGGCATTAAACAAATGGTAGATGGTTCTAATACTCCTGTACAGCGAGAAGTCAAAATATCTGCATTGTCTTTGTCCTCGTTGGAGTTGGGTACATTCAATCACTTTATGCAAAAAGAAATCCACGAGCAACCCAAAGCAGTGGCAGATACGATTGAGCCTTTTTTAGATGAACGATTTGCACCCCATATATTTGGCAGGCAGGCTGAAAGCGTTTTTCGGGAAATGACAGGCATTAAAATTCTTGCTTGTGGGACTTCTTATTATGCTGCGGTTACTGCTAAATATTGGTTGGAATCCATAGCCAAAATTCCTACCGATGTTGAAATTGCCAGCGAATATCGCTATCGCGAAGTGATTGCTGACCCAAAAGTTTTGGTGATTACCATCTCGCAATCAGGCGAAACTTTGGATACGATGGAAGCGTTAAAATACGCCAAAGCACAAGGGCATCAACACAGTTTATCCATTTGCAATGTGATGGAATCAGCTTTGCCGCGTGAAAGTGAATTGGTTTTCTATACGCGTGCAGGGGCTGAAATTGGCGTAGCCTCCACCAAAGCATTCACCACACAATTAGTGGCATTATTTGGTTTATCGGTTTGTTTGGGGCGTATGCGAGGTTTTGTAAATGAAAAACAAATCGAAGAACATTTGCAAGCGTTGCGTGAATTATCAGGTAGCATTCAATACGCTTTGAATTTAGAACCTGCCATTTCAATTTGGGCACAAGAATTTGCCAAAAAAGAACACGCTTTATTTTTAGGTCGTGGCATTCATTATCCTATTGCAATGGAAGGGGCATTAAAACTCAAAGAAATTACCTATATTCACGCAGAATCTTATCCCGCAGGCGAATTGAAACATGGACCATTGGCGTTGGTTGATGAAAATATGCCAGTGGTGGTTATTGCACCATTAGATAGTCTGTTGGATAAAGTCAAAGCCAATATGCAAGAGGTGGATGCCAGAGGTGGACAATTATATGTTTTCACCAATGCCGACAGCGATATTCAAGCAGATGACAAAATGAAAGTCATCAAAACGCCGCGTCATGTGGGTGTGTTATCACCAATCGTTCATGTGATTGCGGTACAGTTACTCGCCTACCATACTGCATTAGCACGCGGCACAGATGTGGACAAACCCAGAAATTTAGCCAAATCGGTAACGGTAGAATGAAATTTCTACAAGCCGTAAAGCGAAGTTAAAATAAAGTAGGCAGTGCAAATGTTTTTTGACGAAGTCAATAATGAAGATTGCGAAGCAATCAAACCGAATAACTGCGAAGCTAAAATAGCGTTATAATCCAAAGAATTTTTTTAATCAGGAGCAATTTATGACAACAATGGCAGACCGTGATGGTTTTATTTGGATGAATGGTCAATTAGTTGATTGGCGTTCAGCACAAACTCATGTTTTAACGCACACCTTGCATTATGGCATGGGGGTTTTTGAAGGTGTTCGTGCGTATGAAACGCCCAATGGCACCGCAGTTTTTCGTTTAAATGACCATACCCGCCGTTTTTTTAATTCTGCCAAAATTGTGGGGATGCACATTCCTGCAACACATGAGCAAATCAATCAAGCCCATTTTGATGTTGTCAAAGCCAATCAGTTGAAATCCTGCTATTTCCGTCCTATGGCATTTTATGGTTCTGGCAAATTGGGCGTTGCACCCATGCAAGATGATGTGAATGTTATTGTTGCCGCTTGGGGGTGGGGGGCGTATTTAGGCGAAGAGGGCATGAAAAAAGGCATTCGTGTCAAAATTTCCACTTTCACACGGCATCATCCCAATATCACCATGTGTAAAGCCAAAGCCAACGGCAACTATATGAATTCCATCATGGCCAATACCGAAGCCACACGCGAAGGTTATGATGAAGCCGTTTTATTAGATGCACAAGGTTATGTTGCCGAAGGTTCTGGTGAAAATATTTTTATGGTACGCAATGGCAAACTGTATACGCCAGATTTAACCGTAGCATTAGAAGGCATTACCCGAGACACCGTCATGACCATCGCACGCGACATGGGTTTAGAAATCATCGAAAAACGCTTAACTCGCGATGAGTTATACATTGCGGATGAAGTTTTCTTCACAGGTACTGCCGCAGAAGTAACCCCTATTCGTGAGGTAGATGGACGCAGCATTGGACAAGGCTGTCGTGGCTGTATTACCGAAGAAATCCAATCGCGTTTCTTTGATATTGTTCAAGGCAAAAACGATAAATATGCTCATTGGTTAAGTTATATTCAATAACTTGAACAAGGTATCAAATTTTTCAGGCTGCCTACACAATAGGCAGCCTGAAATTTTATATTTAAGCATAACAAAACTTGCCAAAATCAAATTCAAAATATTGATTGAAGTGTTACACTTGTGTGTTTTTGAAATTTTCATTGAAAACAAAAATGAGCGTAAGCAATTATAAATGTATTGGCTGTTCTGCTCCGATTGCTTTTAATCCTAATGTTGGCGGATTTAAATGCGAATATTGCGGTAGAACTTGTACCGAACAAGAATTGATTGATTTTGTCGAAAAAACCGAAGAAAAATGGGCGAAGAAGCATGCTCATGAAGAACACGACGATGGTTCTCAAATTCGACAATACAACTGTCCGAATTGCGGTGCAGAAGTGGTTTGTGGAGATACCACTACGGCTTCCTGTTGCTATTATTGTCATTCACCTGTGATTATTGAAAGTCGTTTGCAAGGGGATTTTCGTCCTACCAAAATAATCCCTTTTCAAATTGATAAAAAAACAGCAGTACAAAAATTTTCTGAATGGATTGCAGGTAAAAAACTGCTACCCAAAGATTTTACGGTTGCCAATCAGCAGGAAAATATTGTCGGTATGTATCTTCCTTATTGGGATGTTGATGTTGATGCCAATATTGATTATCACGCCGAAGGTTTGGTTGAACACGCTCGTAGATATGGCGACAGAGAAGAAATTACTACTGAACGCTATCGCATTAATCGTAATGGAAGGATGCGTTTCCCTGCTATTCGTTCCTTGTCTTTCGATAAAATCGACCAAAATTTAATCAATGCCATTAACCCATTTTATGCAGACAGTGAAACTGAATTTAATACAGGCTATTTAAGCGGTTTTCAGGCTGAACGACATACCATTCCACGAGAAAAAGCAGAAAAAAATGCCTTGCAACAAGCTCAAAATTTTGCCCTGAATCAAATTCGTTCCACCGCCCAATGCGATCGCATTGTGCATGAAGATGATGGCAGTCAATACAATATTCCTCAAACGCATTACACTCTGTTGCCTGTTTATATTCTTCATTATCATTATCAAGGTAAAGATTATCAATTTGCGGTCAATGGACAAACAGGCGTTTCCGCAGGGAATTTGCCTACCGATACCATGAAAGTCAGCATTTTTTCGATTGCAGTTGGTTTGATTGTTTTGATTTTGGCATTGTTAGGAGGGGTTTTCTTATGGTAAGCCTTTGGAAAAAAACAATTTTTTTGTGCTGTATTCTGCTTTCTTCAAGCATCGTACAGGCAAAATGGTTAATCGACAACGCCCAAGTATTAGATTTTGAAACGCAAAGATATGTAGAAGCCACGCTTCAAGAAATCAACAGCAAAACCCATTCGCAATCGTTTATCGTGATTGAATCCACCATCAGGCAGCCTGAAAGCATGGTGGCAGATGATTTGTTCGATCAATTAACACAATATACCGCAGGACAAAATATTGAAGGAACTTTGTTATTGATTGTTACGGAAGACGCAGCAGGTTTGGGACGAAGAGTTTATCTTTCTACATCGGGCGATACCACCATTCAACACATCAACGACCATACGGTAGCAATGCTTACCGAGCAATTTGCCCAAGATATGTACGGTAACCAGCAATACAATCGTGCAGTAAGAAATTATGTTGCTTCGTTGGACGAAACTTTATCTGCCAGTCCTTTGAGTTCTACGGATATTGCAGGTGGTGGTTTAGCAGGCTTGTTGTCTGGTTTAGTTGCTTTTTTTCGCACCAAAAGGCGTTACAGGCTGCCTGAACGCCCCATTCCAGCAGTTTGGAAAAGCAATACCATAAGTGAATTACAGCAAAATCAAAATGACTTAATTGACAGACAAACGCGAGTGCGAATGATTGCTGTGCCACAACGCCCGCCAATGGGTGGTGGAATGGGTGGAGGTTCTACTACTCATTATTCAGGTAGCGGAAATCGTCATGGTGGAGGGGGACGCGGTTTTTGATTAGGAATCAAATTCTTTTTTCAATACACGCAACTGCCGGCGACTGACAGGCAAAACAATGTCTAAATCAATCAGTTGCACGCCGTATTGTTCCACTGGTTCATCAGGATTTTTGTTTTCAGGATTTTTCTGTTTCATTCTGACAACAGATTGAATAGCATGGCGAAAAACCAAAATATTGCGATAAATACGAATCACACGAGAACCAAGCACTTCTTCCCAGTGAATCAAGGTTTCTGGCAAAGCGTAAACCTGACCATCAAAAGTATATAACCACACCATTTTTTGATCTGCCAATAAATAAGCCGCACGCTGCCATGCGATTTTTTGCATGCGATGATTTTTGGTAACACAAAATTCAACAAATTCTTGCCCACCAGTTTCCTGTTGATAATTGGGAATTCGTTGCAATGCTTCTCGTAAACGGTTGATTTTAATAGGTTTGAGGAGATAATCCGTAGCGGCAAGCTCAAAGGCTTTGAGTGCATATTCTTCGTAAGCAGTGGTAAAAATGACGCGTGGCATAGAGTAAGCAAAGTGCTGCAACTGGGAAACAAATTCAATCCCTGTCATTTCAGGCAAACCAATATCCACAAACACAATATCCGCTTGATGGGTTTTAAACCATTCCAAAGCTAATTTAGCACGGGTAAAATGTTCCAAAGGCAATACAGAACTATCTTTTAATAAAACTTTCAAGCGTTCTGCAGCGGGAATTTCGTCTTCTACAATAATGGCACTGAGCATAATCACTTCCTGTTCTTACGGGGCAGGGAAATTGTTTTCAGGCTGCCTGAAAAATAAAACAACTTTGATTATAGTGGAATCTTATTGTTTAAATGATGATTTTTTGAAATAGAGAAATATGGGGTGACTGATGGGGCTCGAACCCACGACAACTGGAATCACAATCCAGGACTCTACCAACTGAGCTACAGTCACCATCAGAAAAAGTTTAATTTGATGGCGCGCCCAACAGGAATCGAACCTGTAACCCCCGACTTAGAAGGTCGGTGCTCTATCCAGTTGAGCTATGGGCGCCGTTCGCCCTATATGAAACAAAAACCCTGAACATTGTCAGAGTTTTAAAAAAAGGTGGTCGGGGCGGTGGGATTCGAACTCACGACCCTCTGCTCCCAAAGCAGATGCGCTAACCGGGCTGCGCTACGCCCCGACTTTTAACCAACCTAAATAAAGGAAAGGAAGCATTCTATCCTGTATTTTGTATTCTGTCAAGCATCGACCAACATTATTTTGCAAGATGATTGTTTTTGTTGCTATTTTTCGAGGTGGTATCAGCAAAAATCAGTCGATGCTTTGTCCCATTTCAACAGAACGATGATGACAGGCTTCCAATGCTTGTTGCATGATTGTTGTCAATTTTGCTTCATCAAAAATGGACAGTGCTGCTGCGGTGGTTCCTCCTTTGGAAGTTACTTTGCGTTGCAATTCGGCAAAATCTTCTTCTGATTGCTCTGCCAACTGTGCAGAACCGATCACGGTTTGTAAGATGGCGGTTTTAGCGGTTTTTGAATCCATACCCAATGAGATGGCAGCCTGAAACATGGCGTTCATCATATAAAACACATAAGCGGGACCACTGCCTGAAACAGCAGTTACGGTATGTAATTCGTCTTCTTCATTGACCCAAAAAGTTTTGCCAACGGCATTCATAATGTATTCTGCTTGATTTTTATCTTCCGCTGACACTTCACAATCTGCAAATAAGCCTGCCATACCCATACCAATTTGAGCGGGTGTATTGGGCATGATGCGAACAATACGATGTGTATTGTTGAGCCACTTGGACAAGGTTTTGCAAGGAAGTCCTGCGGCAATAGACAATATCAAAGCCCCATGATGCTGAACATTTTGTAAAGCATTTTGCATATCCTGCGGTTTTACTGCCAATAATAAAATATCATTGGGCGTAAGTTCAGGGAGCGTGGTATTCACTTCTACCGAAAAATTTTGACGCAAGAAATCTTGTCGTTCTGGATTTTGCTCCGCCACAAACAGGCGAAAACGGGTATCGTCTTTTAGCCGACCAAGCAAAGCGGCACATATATTGCCACCACCAAGAAAATAAATGTTTTTCATAGTCATTTCCATGTTAGAGAAATCAATAAAAACTTTCAGGTTGCCTGTGCTTTGTGAAGATGAAAACAGACAGGCTGAAAGCATTTTTTAACGATTTTAATTTTACAAAATTCTGCAATTTTACCATCTGGTACAGTTTTTATATTTTTTCAGTTAAGAGATTTTCGCATTGCTTCATGAGGTTGTTATAAGCAAAAAATTGAATATATGGTTTAATGGATTTATAGATAGACCGTTCCATGATATTGTTCAATTTTTGCTTACGCCTATCATCGGCAATAATATAAAAAGTAGCTCTAAAATCTTGTCATTCATAAAATTTATCAAGTGAATTGGTGATGTTGGTGAAATGCTCTACTTCGAAAAATTTGTATGGTCAGTTTCGTTCGTTGAACTGAATAACATCAATAGTTTTGGCTCGTTTCAAGATGCTTGGTTAACTAAATGGTGGAATTTTAGAAAGGAAACGCATTTCTTTTAAAGGGTTTCCAAGAATTTTTTTATTTTTATCTTGATTGAGAACGAAAGTATCAAAATTTCTCGTATTGCTGCACTTCGTTTCTGTGTTGCTATCGCTTGAACTTCGTCCAAATCTTCCGGTTTTGCAAGGGTTTCAGTTTCTGCAAAAAACAAAATCATTAGACGAAGAATATCAAAAGAAGTTTTTTAAAGTTGTTGTATTGGAAATTTTTAATCTTCCCCTGCCTGAAATACACTTAAATAAATCACCAATTCTGCCCATACATCTTCAATCGTTCGTTTCCCTGCATTCAGGATGCCTGCATTGTGTGTGGTGTGATTGCTGGCGTAGCGTGTATTGGCATTACCTTGCCAGACTTGGCTTTGGTTGATGATGATGCCTCCATTTTGCGTAAAATATTTTGCCGCTTGGAGAAATTCTGCATGATACGGCATGTTGCCATTGCCAAAAGTATATAAAATAATGGCATCAGCGGTATTCATCGCTTGGATAATGGCTTGAAAATCTACTGTGGGCGAGAGATAAAACGAAGCAATTTTTAGATTTTCTTGCAAACGATTTGTGGAAGCAGTTTTAACTTCATAGGTTGTTGTCCTATTGGTTGAACTTTGTTTCAGGCTGCCTGAAAAGATATTTTGCATTACGGTGGTATTGGGCAAAAAATGCCATTGTTGTTTGCTAAATTTCCCTAATGGCGGTTGATAAATTGATGCAAAGGCTTCTTCTTGTTCTGCGCTGATTTTGCGACAATCCAAAGGATTGTATAAAGTGTGATGAAACACAATGCCTACGCTATAAAAATCACTTTCTAATAAGGATAAGGCAGCCTGAATATTGTTTTGAGCATCGCTGTCTTTTTCATGCCAAGTTTTTTGTGCACCTGTAAAAATAATCGGTATCGAAGCATTATGCCAAAATCGAGCCACAACCGCAGCGGTGTATGCCATAGTGTCTGTACCGTGAAGAATTAAAAAACCTTGATAACGATGTTGGTTTTGTTCAATAAAATCAAGACATTGATTGATATGACTCAACTGAATTTGTGAAGAATCCAATAAAGGATTCCAAATGCTCCAATGAAGTTTCAGGCTGCCTGAAAAAATGTATTGCGATAAATCCGTAGCAGGACGCAAACCATGCTCACTGCTTTCCATACCGATGGTTCCGCCTGTATATAAAACACCAATATTTTTCATGCGATTGCGTCAATCCAAGTAGGTTGAAGAATATTTAAATCATGGGCTTGCATCACCACCAATAAACCTCGCTTGCCACCGTTGATGTAAATGGTGTCCAAATCGGCGATGCTTTTTTGAATGTATATAGGTAATGGTGTGCGAGTGCCAAAAGGGGAGGTGCCACCCACCAAATAGCCTGTGAATTTATTGGCTTGTTCAGGTGTGGTGATTTCGATGTGCTTTGCTCCAATTTGACGCGCTAAATTGCGTGTAGATATTTCGCAGTCGCCATGCATCAGCATGATTAAGCCTTTGCGATTTTCGTCCATCAATACAATGGTTTTAATGACTTGATGTTCATCAACCCCCAAAGTTTTGGCAGATTGAGCAGTACCGCCATGTGGAATGTAATCGTATTCACGGGCTTCAAAATCAATTTGATGGGCACGCAAAAAGCGTATGGCAGCGGTTACAGGAATTTTTTTCATGATTATTTGAATGGTCATGCTTCGATGGTTTTATTGTACTCTGTTTCGCAATAAATATGACACTAAAACCAATAAATAAAAGGTTTTCAGGGTGCCTGAAAATCATATTTATTTTTTGATTTTTTGTTGTATGATGGCATTTCCTTCTGTTTTATTTTGGGGCTGTATTAGATTAGCAGTTATGATAGACTGCAAAAATGAAGATAACGCATTGTAAATTAAAGAAATCTGTACAGAAGAAACTGCTTGAATTTTTTGTATTAGAAGTTACAGCAAGAAGTGCAGCCGATATT
>JAGCOT010000046.1 GCA_017645365.1 Neisseriaceae bacterium | reverse complement strand
TTACTCTTACTCTTACTCTTCAAAAAATATATCTTCTTGACTTGCGTAAAATTTTTTTGGTTGGTTAGAATACTGTCTATGGCGTTTGTTTATTAAGGCAACCTGAAAACCGAAATTCAAAGAGAGAAAAATCATGATCCTTATTGCCATCATTTTTTTATTGCTGGGTTTTATCTTTTGCATGTGGGTTGTATCTCGCATTTTGGGACGCATTGGCTATGCTACACATGGCGAAAAGGGAAGAAAAATCGGTCGTAAAGTCCCATGGATGTTACTTCTTGCTTTTATGGCTTACAACATTGTGGAATATTTCTATGTTCGCTTTCAAGTGCAATATCTGTGCAAAAAAGAAGCAGGTGTATTCGTCTATGTAACACCTGAACAGTGGAAAAAACAGAACAAAAAACAATGGGAAACACTTGTTCCATATGAATATCAGCATGGACATCTTTTAGCGGATAAGATGAAAACCATCAATATTGATGGAACACTGTATGAAGTAGATGGAGTATTAAATGAAAAAATCATACGAGCAAGGAAATATAACTCAATTCACAGAGGAGTTGCGTGGAAAAAAACAATTTTACTTTTTGACCAAATACGCAAAACGGTACTGATGAAATGGAATTATGTTGAAGTTTATAGAGGAAGAGCTATCGTTAATGAGGGTGGTTTTGATAACTTTCTCTTTAGATGGGCTTATACAGTCCAAGATTGTAGTAGAGGTGGGTATCGTTTTTATAATTTAGAAAACGAGTATTCCAACCAATTTTTAACCAAGTAAAATGGAGATATAAAATGACTAATAGTCGATTAGTTAATACTGCCGAATATGTGAAATTGGCAGAAGTTTGTTACACGGATTTTTCAAGTATTAATTTGACTGATCCAGAACAAGTAAAAAGTAAAATGATGTATAAAACATCGGATGATGCCTCAAAGCACAAAGTTACTGGCTTACCCCAATCCTTCGCTGAACAATTTGTCAAAGATTGGTCTATTCAAGCCCAATGGACAGATAGAGAAGAAGAAACCAGTTTTTCTGCCACCTTGTTTCAAAAAAATGATGCCAATGGCAAAGTTAATGACAAAGGTGAATATGTTTTGGCTTTCAAAGGTACTGTTGAAGGCACAGATTTGGCTAACGCTGATATAGGCGATATTGTAATGGATGGATTTGCTTTAAAGCAATCGATTGATTTGATCAACTTTCGTCAACAACTCTTGGGAAGTAAAGGCGATTCTTATCAAGTTTTGACTTTACAACAAGATGAAATTTGTAAATTACACCAAGAATTAAGTTCAACAAGACCGCAAACTATTGAAGAAGTTGCCACCGCCAACGCAATGGCTGAAAAATTAAAACAGGCTTTAGATAGTGGGCAATATATTCTAGACAATACTGGTGCTGGTGCTGTGTTATACAAAATGCAATGGATTGATTCCACTGAAATTTTCCATGATGAACGAGCTACTGGACTGGGTTTAAGTTGGGATAAAATCAGCATTACTGGTCATAGTTTAGGTGGTAATTTGGCTGCGATTTACTCCACTTGGTTTACCAATGAAGTAGGAAATACCATTACAGTGAATGGTGCTGGTGTTCATCAATCAGTATTGGACGGAACAAACGATAACTTCAATTTCATTGCACAGCAGTTAAAAGATCATGCGTATTCTTCAACCGATAACACGAAAACATTGGGATACAGCAACAATCATTTAAATAACATCACTTCATTGATTGGTGATAAAGCCCCTGATTTTGTGGCACAAGATGGCTCTTTACTGAATCAAACTGGCGAGATTTCTCATGTATTTATTGAAAATTGGAATGTGGTCAGTTCAAAAGCAGGACATTCATCATCTTTAATGACCGACACCATGTCTGTGATGTCCTTATTTTTCCAATTAGACGAAAGCCTTAATCAAGGCAGTATTCAGGATGCCTTATCCGTGTTAAATCCTTTATTTGATGGTATTGTGAAAAACACTTCGGATGTGAGTGCACTTAAAGACGATTCTGCATCTTTGGAAAACATTTTGTATCATTTAGAAACCTTATTATTAGGTCAAAATGACACAAGCATTCAAGCGATTGCGACTGATGATCGCAATGCTTTATATGAAAAAATCAGTCAGTTAAGCGAAAAAATCACCAGCGGTGAGCATCATTTAATGGTTTTATCCGAGCAAACTGCGGATGAAATTTTTCAGGCTGCCTTACAAAATAATGAAATAGGTGTTGCTTATCGTTATGCATTATCCTTGCTTTCGCCTTTTACATTAACCAATATGACTGATGATGTGCGTTATAATTTATGGTCTGAAAACAATCCTGATGGCATGACAAAATCGTATCTTCAAGATAGGGCAGAAATGTTGTATTTAATGATGAATGATTTAAACGGTGGTATTTCTGTTTATCACGATATGACAACAGGGAAAACCGTTCATTCTTATATTGATGATATAACATCAAGTGATGATTATTACAGTGAAGAAGATAAAGAACATATTATCTTTGGCTCTGATAGCAGTGATAGAAATGGTCTTTCAGGTGGCGGTCAATCCGATAAAATTTATGGTGGTGCTGGCAATGATACGCTGAAAGGTGGCACTCAAACCATTACAGAAAATATTGATGGTGCAAATATTGTTACTGGTGAAGAAGACGATAATGCACGCGATTATTTAGAAGGAGGCACTGGTTTTGACACTTATTACGCTGGTAATCGTGATGTGATTTTTGATGCTGATGGTAAAGGCAAAATTTATTTCAATAATCGAGAACTCAATCAAAACTTTGTTTCATCAATAAAATACCAAGAAGGCAATCAAAACGGTGTTTGGTATGAATTGGACGAAAACGGTCATAAAACTGGGGTTACTGCCATTCAACAAGATCAAAATTTATTGATTAAAGAAAACGGCAACACCTTGACCATTCAAAACTTTTTTCAGGTTGCCTCTTTGGAAGATGGAAAATGGGCTGGTTTAGATTTAGTTTTAGGGGCTGTATTAGATTAGCCCAAAAAATTGTTAAATTCCACACCATTTTCGCAATGTTTTGAGTTGCTGTTTTGGTGTCCCATAGTTAAATCTAAACTCACATTCTTTCAAGAAAAGTGGGAAAGATTTGCGGTCA
>JAGCOT010000045.1 GCA_017645365.1 Neisseriaceae bacterium | reverse complement strand
TGACCGCAAATCTTTCCCACTTTTCTTGAAAGAATGTGAGTTTAGATTTAACTATGGGACACCAAAACAGCAACTCAAAACATTGCGAAAATGGTGTGGAATTTAACAATTTTTTGGGCTAATCTAATACAGCCCCAAATTCAAAATACAAAAAACCAGCAGTGATACCGCTGGTTTAATCGAATGGCTGATGCTTTAATTACACCCTTTGCACATTGGTGGCGTTTTGGCCTTTGGGGGTTGTGGTTACATCAAAAGAAACGCGTTGCCCTTCTTTTAATGTTTTAAAACCTTCCATATTGATTGCGGAAAAATGAACGAACAAGTCTTCTGTGCCTTCATCAGGAGTGATGAAGCCGAAGCCTTTGCCATCATTGAACCACTTAACGATACCAGTATTCATGAATAGTTCCTATATAGAAAAACAAAAACATTGAGACAAGCGTCTCAACAACCATCATTTTCAAGAAAAAACTTCCAAGAATCAACGAATAGCAATGAAAAGCGTTGTTTTTTTTCTTTGATGTTGCGATAATACAACAATTAAGAAACGCATGCAAAATGGGCGTTTGTCGTACATTTCTTCGATGGGGTTACGCTTGCAAACAAAGTATCACTTATTGTTATGCTTTCGTTTGCGGTGCTGTTACGACTTTGAATGCATTGTACATCGACCAGTTTTGCATGAGTTTCAATGAGTACGGAGCGTTATATGACCACTGCTGAAATTGAAGTTTCTCAAAGTGAACAAGTTGATTTACAAAAGCCGCCGCAATTTGCGGTTGTTTTATTGAATGACGATAGAACAACAATGGATTTTGTTGTTGATGTTTTGCGAGAAGTTTTTTTTATGAGTGAGGAATCTGCACATATTCTTATGTTGCGTATTCATACCGAAGGCGAAGGCGTTGCAGGAATATTTATGTATGACATTGCACACAGCAAACAATCACTGGTGATACAAAAGGCTCGTCAAGCAGGTTTTCCCTTGCAATGCATTTTGCGAGAAGTTAAGTAAAATTATTTTTAATAATCGAGAGGAAATACAATCATGAAAAAATGGTTAATGATGTTGGGTTTGATGTTGTGGTCTTCTTTGCTGTATGCAGAACCTTTAAAAGTTACCGCAACTTTCAGTATTTTGGGTGATATTGTTCGTCAAATTGGTGGAGAAAGAGTGGTTGTTGGTGAAATCATTCATGCCGATACGGATGCTCATGTTTATCGCTTAACACCCCAAGACATTCAAACGCTACGACAATCACAGTTGATTATTGCTAATGGCTTGGGATTTGAATCTGCTGAATTTAATCGTGCGATTCAGGCTGCCAAAGTGCCTTTTGCAGTGGCAACAAAGAATATGAAAGCCATGAGTTTGGGAAGTCATGAACATGCTCATGCACATGGTCATCACCACCACCATCACACATATGACCCGCATATTTGGCAAGACCCTGTTTTGATGCAAACTTATGTTCGCAATGTTGCCGATGCGTTGATTGACGCAGATCCACAAGGGAAAAACTATTATGAACAACGGTTGAACCATTATTCAGGCAGCCTGAAAGAATTGCATCAATATGCACAAAATCGGTTTTCTGTTATTCCTGAAAAACAGCGAAAAGTTTTAACTTCTCATCAAGCTTTTTCTTATTTAGGTGCTCGTTATCGTATTCAGTTTTTTGCCCCACAAGGTATTGCCGAAGAAAGTGAGCCTTCTGCCAAAGATGTTGCCAATATTATTCGCATTACTAAAAAAGAGAATGTTCGTGCGATTTTGATGGAAAACATTAAAAATCCTAAACTTTTGCAACAAATTACGCGTGAAACGCAAGTCAAGGTTTCGGGGAAATTGTATTCTGATGCTTTATCGCCTCAAAATGCCGATACTTACATTAAAATGATGCGTCATAATATTGATACATTGGCTGATGCCATGCAGTAAAAACTTTTCAGGCTGCCTAAACAGGCAACCTGAACCTATATGCCATCAATGACAAGCGTTTAAAAAAAATCTTCGCCATCTGGCGAAGATTTTTTTTAAGTTTCAGAATTTATTGATCTTTGACTTCTTTGAAATCGGCATCAACAACATCGTCTTTGGGTTTGTTGTCTGTATTGCAACTGTCGCAACCATCACCACCGCAACCGCAACCGCCTGCTTGTGCCTGTGCTTGTGCGTACATCATTTCGCCCAATTTTTGACTTGCCGTTGCTAATGCAGTGGATTTGGCTTCAATCGCAGCCTTATCATCACTGGTTACTACTTCTTCGGCTTCTTTTAATGCAGCTTCAATTTTGGCTTTTTCTTCTGCGGGTAATTGTTCGCCGTAATCAGTCATGGATTTTTTCACTGAATGAATCAAGGCTTCCAACTGATTGCGAGATTGAACCAATTCATTCAATTTGCGATCTTCTTCCGCATTGGCTTCGGCGTCTTTAATCATGCGTTCGATTTCTTCTTCACTTAAACCAGAAGAACCTTGAATGGTGATGTTTGCCGCTTTACCAGTACCTTTATCTTTGGCAGAAACATGCAAAATGCCGTTGGCATCAATATCAAAAGTAACTTCAATTTGTGGCATACCGCGTGGGGCAGGCGGAATATCACCCAAATTAAATTGACCCAAAGATTTATTGGCAGAAGCACGCTCACGCTCGCCTTGCAACACATGAATGGTTACGGCAGACTGATTGTCTTCGGCGGTTGAGAAGACTTGTGATGCTTTGGTAGGAATGGTGGTGTTTTTATTGATGAGTTTAGTCATCACGCCGCCCATGGTTTCAATCCCCAAAGACAATGGAGTAACATCTAACAATAAAACATCAGTGCGATCTCCTGCTAATACGGCACCCTGAATCGCAGCACCTACGGCCACTGCTTCATCTGGATTGACATCTTTGCGTGGTTCTTTGCCAAAAAATTCTTTAACAGCGTCTTGAACTTTGGGCATACGGGTTTGACCACCGACCAAAATCACATCGTTAATGTCATTGACAGACAATCCAGCATCTTTTAAAGCAATGCGACAAGGTTCGATTGAACGAGCGATTAAATCTTCTACCAAACTTTCAAATTTGGCACGGGTAATCTTCATTGCCAAGTGTTTAGGACCTGTGGCGTCCATCGTGATATACGGCAAGTTGATTTCGGTTTGCTGACCAGAAGATAATTCGATTTTGGCTTTTTCAGCAGCTTCTTTTAAGCGTTGCAAAGCCATCACATCAGTTTTTAAATCAATGCCTTGTTCTTTTTTGAATTCACCGATGATGTATTCAATCAACCGATTATCAAAGTCTTCACCGCCCAAGAATGTATCGCCATTGGTGGCCAAAACTTCAAATTGTTTGTCGCCATCAACATCGGCAATTTCGATAATGGAAATATCAAAAGTACCGCCCCCCAAGTCATACACCGCAATTTTGCGATCGCCTTTTTCGCCCTTGTCCATGCCAAACGCTAATGCGGCGGCAGTCGGTTCGTTGATAATGCGTTTAACTTCCAAACCTGCAATGCGACCTGCGTCTTTGGTGGCTTGGCGTTGGCTGTCGTTGAAATAAGCAGGAACGGTAATCACCGCTTCGGTTACTTTTTCACCTAAATAAGCTTCTGCGGCCTCTTTCATTTTACGCAAAACTTCGGCAGAAACTTGTGGAGGAGATAATTCTTTATCCAAAGCTTTTACCCAAGCATCACCATTTTGAGAACGAATAATCTCAAAAGGCATTGTGCTGATGTCGCGTTGAACTTCTTGATCTTCAAATTTATGACCAATCAAGCGTTTAACTGCATAAATAGTGTTTTTGGCGTTGGTAACTGCTTGGCGTTTAGCAGGAGCACCCACCAAAACTTCTCCGCCATCAATGTATGCCACAATCGAAGGTGTTGTACGAGCACCTTCTGCATTTTCGATGACTTTGGTGTTGCCACCTTCAGAAATGGAAACACAAGAATTGGTGGTTCCCAAATCAATACCAATAACTTTTGCCATAATTAAAACTCCTTGTATTCATTAAATGAACAATTTTTTACGATGCAATCCTAAATTAAGGCTATGCGAAAAATTTCAAGTGGCAAAATAAATAACATCGTCAAAATGTTCAATAAAAATCGCTAAAAACATTGTGGTAACTGGATTTCAAGTTGAATTAGTAGGGAAAACAGGCAGCCTGAAAGAAATTTCTGTAAAACTGGTAGAAAGCCCAGCAAAATGGGCATTTGCTGTATATTTTTTCGTTATGTGTTGTTCAAAACAAGTTTTATTTCACTTCGTGTGCAGAAACTGCGGTTTGATTATTTCGTAATCCTTTATTGACTTCGTCAATAAAGATGTTACCTAACGGTGAAATAAAACTTGTTTTTGTACCACTGCAACTTGATGCTTTGTTCGATTTTGAATCAAAACGATTTATAGTTGGTTTGAAATTTTGATGCGAATCATATAGAATCAGTGAGTTTTTTGCCGAAATAGCTCAGTTGGTAGAGCAACTGATTCGTAACCAGTAGGTCGGAGGTTCGATTCCTCTTTTCGGCACCATTTGAAAAGGCAGTGTAATCAATAGGTTACGCTGCTTTTGTTTTCATAGGCTCTTGCCAAACAGACATCTGTGGCACAACTCTTCGTTGTACCTTGTTGTAGCATCGCATCGCTTTGCAGAAACTGCTACATAAACCTTTTATTGACTTCGTCAATAAAGATTTTGACTGTGTCAAAATAAACCTTGTTTGCACTACTACAACTTTGAACTGCGTTCGCATCGACCAGTTTTGCAGGATTTCTTTCAGGCTGCCTGTATCTGTATTTTAGAAATCAGGCAGGCTGAAAGGATGAATAATCAAATAAATACATCAAATAGGCTGAAAATGCTTTGTATTTGATAAATAGGGTTTATAATACATGTTCCTTGTGATGAGCGGAAAAGTGGCAGAGTGGTCGAATGCGACGGACTCGAAATCCGTTTTACGGTAGCAACCGTAACGAGGGTTCGAATCCCTCCTTTTCCGCCAATCATAGCGATATTCAATCGTTTTCACCTTTTTTCAAATCCATAGTCGATGCGATTTTGTCGATATTTAGACTTTTGGCCATTGCGTCAAAAATCTTTTTGTACGCACCGTTTTGTTGATACAAAACATCATGGGTACCGTGTTCGACCATGTGTCCGTTTTCTAAAACATAGGTGTAATCGGCATCAATAATTTGCGACAGGCTGTGCGAAATCATGATGACGGTTCGTCCTTGTTTGATGGCGTCTAATGATTTTTTGATTTGTTCCGTAGCGATGGCGTCCAAACTGGCAGTGGGTTCGTCCAAGAAAATAATTGGCGGATTTTTCAAGAACATTCGAGCCAAAGCAATGCGTTGCTGTTGTCCGCCAGATAACATGGTGGCATCACTTTCGTAAGTGTTTTCCAACTGCATGATTTGTTCGTGAATAGACGCTTTGGTGGCAGCCTGAATAATTTCATCCAAACTGGCGTCAGGCTTGCCATAACGAATATTATCGGCAATACTGCCTTGAAAAATATGGTTTTTCTGTAAAACTAAACCAATATGATTGCGTAAATAGGTGGTGTCGATGTCGTTGATATTCACACCGTCTAATAAAATACTGCCGTTATCTGCCGTATAAAATTTATCCAGCAAGCTGATGAGTGTGGATTTTCCTGCCCCTGATAATCCCACCAAAGCCGTTACGCGATTGGGTTGTATGGTCATGGAAATGTCATGCAAAACTTGTTGCTTTTTAGGATAGGCAAAATCGACATTTTTTAATTCAAAATGTCCTGTTAAATTAGGTTTCAGGCTGCCTGTTTGTTCGATTTCGTGATCGGCTTCTAAAATTTGATAAAAACTTTCGGAATAGATTAAAGCGTCGTTCATTTCATCGTAAATGCGATGCAGTTGGCGAATGGGGGCGGAAACATTATTGAACAGCAAAACATGATACATAATCATGCCGATGGACATTTCGCCTTTAATCACAAAAAACGAAGTCAAAATGATGATTAACACCAATCCAATTTGTTCAATCAGCGTTTTACTGCCTTCAAAAACATAGGCAACTCTTCGCGTCAGCATTTGATTTTCGGTGATTTGTTTTTGCAGTTCTAATTGTTTTTTGGCTTCAATCGCTTCACGATTAAAGGATTTCACTACGCTAATCGCATTGATAATGCTTAAAATACCGTGATTTTTCTTTTCACGATTGTCGCGAAATTCTCGCCGCCAGTTGCCCATTTTTTTGGCTTGCAACCATGTAATCCAAAAATAAACAGGCACAATCACCAAAGCGATTAAGCCTACCCAAAAATTGGCGTAAAACATCAAGCCCAAAGCGATTAATGCAGCTGATAATAAAGGCAAAATATCAATAAAAAAGATTTGTACCAAACGCGTTAAAGATGCAACGCCCCTATCAATTCGAGTTTGCAACTTACCTGCTTGATTATTATCGTCATTAAAAAAGGACATACGATAACGCAAGAATTTTTCAATAACATTTTGTGATAACTCTTGCGAAACCAAAATTCGTAACTTTTCGCCAAAAAATTTTTGTCCAAAAGTAACAGAAACATTGATGATTTCTTTGCCAATCAAGATGATAGAAATAATCATCAAAATTCGCCAACCACGCGTGGTGTGTGAATTGTCTTCCATCAGATGATTGATGGAATCAACCGCCCATTGCAAAGTGATGGCATTGACCTGTGCCGTCAACGATGAAATCAAAGTGAGCAGTAAAGTGGCGATGACTAACCAGTGATACGGTTTGACTACTGGGGATAATTTTTTAAAAAGTTGCCAAAGATTCATGTTATTTCCGTTGAATGAAAGGTTTTCAGGGTGCCTATTTTGGAAAATGAAACAACCAAGAAAGATATTTTATCAAGACGCTCATAGATTAAGTGTTTATCATGCTGAAATCTTTGTCAAACGGCTATTTGTGGCAGATTTTTATAGCTGTACTACTACGCTACAAATTGTACTCATCATTTTACAAAGTTTCACTTTTTCAGGCAGCCTGAAACCTGTATTTTGTTTATCATATAGCGGTTTTAGGTTAAACTTACGCCCTTTATGGTAAACAAAACAGTAACACACCATTATGACTACCATCACTCAAAACCGCATTCGTGAAATTCCTTACAACTTTACTTCTTACTCTGACCGCGAAATTGTCATTCGCTTGTTAGGCGAGGACGCTTGGGCGGTGTTGTCGGATTTGCGGGAAGTTCGCCGCACGGGGCGGTCTGCTCGAATGTTGTTTGAGGTTTTGGGCGATATTTGGGCGGTTCGGCGTAATCCTTATTTGCAGGACGATTTGTTAGAACACCCAAAACGCCGTGCCGCTTTGGTGCGTGAGATGAATCACCGTCTTTCGGAAATCAAAAAACGGCGTGATAATCGTGAAGATGTGTTGAACTTGGTTGAAAAAGCCCAAAACGCAGTGAATGATTTTGACGCGGAATTTAGTCAAATCAAAGCCTTGCGTGAAAAAATTATGCACCGTTTATCCAAAATCACGCATAAAGATAATATTTGTTTTGATGGGCTTTCTCGTGTGTCGCATGTAACGGACGCAACCGACTGGCGTGTGGAATATCCGTTTGTGGTGTTATGCCCTGATACGGAAGATGAAATTGCTCCGTTAGTGCGAGCGTTGTCCGAATTAGATATGTCAATTTTACCGCGTGGCGGCGGCACGGGTTATACGGGCGGAGCGATTGTTTTGCATAATCGTTGTGCGGTAATTAACACCGAAAAATTAGACCAAATTTTACCGATTGAATCTTTCAACTTGCCTGAATTAGAGGGCGAATATCCGCTTGTGCGTTGTGGCGTGGGTGCGGTAACAAGACGAGTAGAAGAAGCCGCAGATAAGGCAGGGCTTGTGTTTGCGGTTGATCCGACTTCGGCGGATTCGTCTTGTATCGGCGGCAATATTGCGATGAACGCAGGCGGTAAAAAGGCGGTTTTGTGGGGTACCACATTAGATAATTTGGCTTACTGGAAAATGGTTTCGCCTGACGGCAAATGGAAATTGATTGAACGGGTGAAACACAATTTCGGCAAAATTCACGATGAAGAAACCGCCGTTTTCGATGTGCATACTTTGGACGACAACGGCAAAGAGATTGTGGAAACACAACGCTTGGAAATTGCAGGCTCGAAGTTTCGCAAAGTGGGCTTGGGCAAAGATGTAACCGATAAATTTTTGTCAGGCGTGCCTGGTGTACAAAAGGAAGGCACGGACGGCATTATTACTTCGGCGGCGTTTGTGCTGCACCGTATGCCCAAATACATTCGCACCGTGTGTATGGAATTTTACGGCACGGTTGCCAACGCCACGCCGTCTATTGTGGAAGTGCGTGATTATATGTTAAACCACGCAACTGTGCGGCTGGCAGGCTTGGAGCATTTAGACTGGCGTTATGTGCGTGCTGTGGGCTACGCTGCCAAAGCCGCAGGGCGTGGGCGGCCGAAAATGATTTTGTTAGCCGATATTGTTTCGGACGATGAGTCAGAAGTCGATAAGGCGGCAGAACATATTGTTGAGTTAGCCAAAGCAAGGAATGGTGAGGGTTTTATTGCCAAAACCGCAGAACAACGCAAATTATTCTGGCTTGACCGTTCTCGCACAGCGGCAATCGCCAAGCATACCAATGCTTTTAAAGTGAATGAAGATGTGGTTATTCCATTAGAACGCTTGGGCGAATATTCGGACGGCATTGAACGCATTAACATTGAATTATCCGTGCAAAATAAATTAGCCTTGTGCGAAGCGTTGATTGCTTATCTTTCAGGCAGCCGTTTGCCTATTGACAAATTAGGCACAGACTTGCCGTCATCGGAATTATTAGGCAATCGAGCCCGCTTTGCGTTAGATTTGGTTGAAAAAGTCAAAGAACGCTGGATTGTGCTGTTGCATAATTTGAATGCACCAATTAAAGACTATCTCAAACATTATCCCGAAACCATTTTGGAAAATGAAAAAGCCCTAAACCGTTCAGGCAGCCTGTTTGAGGCAATGCGAGATTTCTATCTTCGCGTATCGGTTAAACGCGACATTATGCAACCCTTGTATGAAATTTTAAGCGGTGCAGGCGATGACGAAATTCGCAACGCTTTGGGCGATATTCACAAAGCGGTTGTGCGTTCTCGTGTGTTTGTGGCATTGCATATGCACGCAGGCGATGGCAATGTGCATACCAATATTCCTGTTAATTCAGACGATTACGAAATGTTGCAAACCGCCTATCGTTCAGTTGATCGCATTATGGCTCTCGCTCGTTCCTTAAACGGCGTGATTTCAGGCGAACACGGTATCGGCATTACCAAAATCGACTTTCTCACCGATGAAGAAATGCAACCCTTTTGGGAATACAAAAAAGCGATTGACCCCAAGGACTTATTCAATCGTGGCAAATTGCAAAGGGGAGCCAATTTAGACAACGCCTATACGCCGTCATTTGAACTTTTGGGGGCAGAATCTTTAATCTTGGAAAAATCGCAATTAGGCGAAATTTCCAGAATGGTGAAAGACTGCTTGCGTTGCGGCAAGTGCAAACCTGTGTGCAGCACCCATGTGCCGCGTGCGAATTTGTTGTATAGCCCACGCAATAAAATTTTGGGCGTAGGCTTACTCACCGAAGCGTTTTTATATGAAGAACAAACACGGCGAGGCATTTCTTTCCGTCATTTCAATGAGTTAGACGATTTATCCGACCACTGCACAGGCTGTCATCGTTGTTTGACCAAATGTCCTGTAAAAATCGACTTTGGCGATGTAACCACCAATATTCGTAACTTCTTGAATAATATCGGACAAAAACACCTGAATATTCCTGTTTCTATGGGTATGGCGTTTTTGAATGCCACCGACCCCAAAATGGTGAAAATCTTACGCAAAACCGTCATTCAAGGCGGATTTTATGGACAGAATTTTGCTCATAAAATGGCAAATAAAATACTTTCAGGCAGCCTGAAAGATGGAAAAGAACAACCGAGAGCCACAATCGGCAGACCGAATGTGGTTGAGCAAGTGGTGCATTTTGTCAATCGCCCCTTACCAAGCGGTGTGCCGAGCAAAACCGCACGCAAATTATTAGATATTGAAGACCGCAAATTTGTGCCGATTATCCGCAACCCACAACTGCCTGATGACACCGAAGCCGTGTTTTATTTTCCAGGTTGCGGTTCAGAACGCCTATTCAGCCAAATTTCAATGGCGGTTTTGGCAATGTTGTGGCAGGCAGGCGTGCAAACCGTTTTGCCACCAGGTTATGTATGCTGTGGCTACCCACAAACCGCCACGGGACGCAAAGACAAAGGCGATGCACTCGTTACCGCCAATCGAGTGTTGTTCCACCGTGTTGCTAATACATTGAATTATTTAGACATAAAAACCGTAGTGGTGAGTTGCGGCACCTGCTACGACCAATTATTAGAATACCATTTTGAAAAAATATTCCCTGATTGTCGCATTATCGACATTCACGAATATTTATTAGAAAAAGAAATCAGGCTGCCTGAAAACGCACAGGGTAAGCCGTATTTGTATCACGACCCCTGCCACAGCCCGATTAAAACCACTGCACCTATGAATGTGGTTAAAGGCTTAATGGGGGACGGCGTGATTTTATCCGACCGTTGCTGTGGCGAAAGCGGCACATTCGCCGTCAATCGCCCCGATATTGCCACGCAGGTTAAATTCCGCAAACAAGAAGAAATTAACAAAAACTTGGGTCAATTAGACAACAAAGACGGCGTAAAACTCTTAACCACCTGCCCTGCCTGCCTACAAGGCTTAAACCGCTACCGCTTGGATACAGGTGTAGAAAGCGAATTTCTCGTAGTCGAAACCGCACGCCTACTGTTAGGCGAAAACTGGCAAGCGGATTACTTAAACAAACTACAAGACGGCGGCGTGGAAAAAGTGTTGTTGTAAAATTGTAGGGTGGGTCTTCGACCCACCAAAAAACCGCAAGTTTTGTTATAGCAACGCAGCAAACGACTACTGTCATTACGAGCCTTAACGAAGTTAAGGCGTGGTAATCCCCTAACTACGGAGAAGGGGCTTTTTATAAATTTTCAGGCTGCCTATAAATAGATACAGGCAGCCTGAAATGTATAGAAAACATTCAGTTTACCTTACCCAAAGGCAGCCTGAAACCTTGTTTTAGCTTCACTTCGTTCGCAGAAACTGCGGTTTGTTTGCTTCGCAAACCTTTTATTGACTTCGTCAATAAAGATTTTGACTTCGTCAAAAATAAACCTTGTTTTAGCTTCACTTCGCTCGCAGAAACTGCGGTTTGTTTGCTTCGCAAACCTTTTATTGACTTCGTCAATAAAGATTTCCCTAACGGTGAAATAAACCTTGTTTCTTAATCGCAATGTTGCGTATGCGTTTAGACATGGTTTCTGATACACTCAACCAATTTCTTTACTTTTCAAAAAATATGTCTCAAAAGCATTGTTTTCATTGTGGTCTTGAAGTTCCTGATGGGATTGATTTGACTGTATTGTATAAAAATCAAGAAGAAGCAATGTGTTGCTTGGGTTGTCAAGCAGTGGCACAGGGAATTATTGACGCTGGTTTGGGGCAGTATTACGAACAACGCACCACGCAACCCAATCAACCAGAACTTCCGCCACAAGATATTTTAGATCGCATCAAATTGTATGACCTGCCTGAAATTCAAGCGGATTTTGTGGTGAGTATTGCCGAAAACAAAAGTGAGGCAGTACTGATGTTGTCAGGCATTACCTGTGCGGCTTGTACTTGGTTGATTGAGCAAAAATTGTTGCGGCTTAAAGGCGTTACCAAAGTCGAACTGAATTACAGCACTCAACGAGCACGCGTTGCTTGGGATAAAACGCAAATCTCCTTGTCGGAAATTTTATTGACGGTACAAAAATTAGGTTACGAAGCCTGTCCATATGATGCAACGCGTGCCGATGATTATATGCAAAAAGAACGCAAGCAATCCATTTTGCGTTTATGGGTGGCAGGTCTGTCTATGATGCAGGTGATGATGTATGCTGTGCCGACTTATCTTTTTGGTGATATCGAACCGCAATTTTTGTGGATTTTGCATTGGGCAAGCATGACACTGACTTTGCCTGTGATTTTTTATTCAGCCGTACCTTTTTATCGCGGTGCTTTGCGTGATTTTAAAAATCGCAAAGTGGGCATGGATACGCCTATTACCATTGCGATTTTGCTTTCTTTTATTGCCAGTTCAATTGCTTTATTCCGCAGAGAAATGAATGGTGTATTTTTTGATTCCATTTCTATGTTTGTATTTTTGCTGTTGGGCGGGCGTTTTTTAGAACAATCCGCCAGACGCAAAGCCGCAGATGCCACAGAACGCTTGGTCAAACTTATTCCTGCATTCGGACATCGTATTGTTGATATAGAAAAGCAAACCACAGAAGAATGTGCAGTGGCACAAATTCAAACCGATGACCTTATTTTGGTCAAAACAGGCGAAGTGATTGTCGCCGATGGTGTGGTAGTAAAGGGGCAAAGCGAAGTGAATGAAGCCATGCTCACGGGAGAAAGTATGCCGATTATGAAAAATATTGGCGATACCGTTACCGCAGGCACCGTGAATATTGATAATCCTTTGAGTATTCGTGTCAGCAATACAGGAAATGAAACGCGTTTGGGTTCGATTGTGCGTTTGTTAGACAGTGCTTTGGCTCAAAAGCCCAAAGCCGTACAACTGGCAGACCGTTATGCTTCTGTTTTTGTGGCGATATTGTTGATTTTTGCGGTTTTGGTATTTGCTTTTTGGGCGGTTCACAAAGACGGCAATACGGCATTATGGATTACCGTTTCCTTATTGGTGATTACTTGTCCCTGTGCATTATCGCTTGCCACGCCAGCGGCATTAACCGCTGCCATGAGCAGTATGACCAAAATAGGAATGCTGATGACTAACGGTACGGCTTTGGAATCGTTATCGCACATTCACGATGCCGTGTTTGATAAAACAGGCACTATGACAGAAGGTCGTTTGCGTTTGATACAAACCATTCCTTTACAGCAAAATGATGTTTCAGGCTGCCTGAAAATAGCTGCTGCATTGGAAAAAAATTCGGAACATCCCATTGCACAAGCTTTTTGTGAGCAAGAAATAGAAAATCTTCCTGCGGTGGAAAATCTCAAAAACACCATTGGTCAAGGGATTGAGGGCACGATTGACGGTATGACTTATCGCATTGGGCGAGAAAGTTTTGTATCTCAAATAGCGGGGAAATTTCCTGAAAATCTTCAACACGAAAAAGGCACCCTGATTGTGTTGGGTAATTCGCAAGGTTTTCAGGCTGCCTTTGTTTTGAACGATACTATTCGTGAAGATGCTAAAAACATGATTCAAAGCCTGAAAAACATGGGTATACGCACACACTTATTAAGTGGCGATCACCAAGAAGCAGTACAAAACTTGGCACAAAATTTGGGTTTTGATACCTATCAAGCACAGGCAACGCCAGAAGATAAATTGCAATATGTACAGCATTTACAACAAGAAAAACGCAGTGTTTTGATGACAGGCGATGGGGTGAATGACGCTCCTGTATTGGCACAAGCAGATGTTTCTGTGGCGATGGTTTCAGGGGCAGATGTTTCACGACAGGGTAGTGATATGGTGATGATGAACGATCATCTTTCTGCGATTGCCCAAGCCATTCGCATTGCACAACGCACCAAAAAAATCATTCACGAAAATTTAATTTGGGCATTAGGTTATAATGCAATAGCCATACCAATTGCAGCGATGGGCTATGCACGACCAGCCGTAGCGGCATTGGGAATGGCGTTAAGTTCTTTATTAGTTGTCAGCAATGCTTTGCGTTTGTTGCGTCAATGATCAAAACGGGATTTTAGACACAAAAATATTTCTGTCTGCTTATTTTAAAAAATTTGGGGCTGTATTAGATTAGCAGTTATGATAGACTGCAAAAATGAAGATAACGCATTGTAAATTAAAGAAATCTGTACAGAAGAAACTGCTTGAATTTTTTGTATTAGAAGTTACAGCAAGAAGTGCAGCCGAT
>JAGCOT010000044.1 GCA_017645365.1 Neisseriaceae bacterium | reverse complement strand
GCCATCATGGTATGAATAGACGCAATAAGATATTGTTTATTAAGGATTTTTTATCTTTAAAACAGAGTAAATAGCACCTTTTTTGTTACTTTAAAAGGTGCTACTCAAAAATAGCACCTTTTTTGTTACTTATGCCTAAAACTGCTATTTTTCGCAATTTATCCGCAGTATATCGTTTGAAAACTTACCAAATTTATTTTAATTTTTTAGCACGGGTTGATGCTTTGAAGTGCTTTCAAATTAACTGGTTTTACAAAAGTTTTTGCTAATTCTTTCAAGTGATGCCATTCATAATAAAAAAACCCAACTTTCGTTGGGTTTTTTCAAAATTCAACAAATCATTATTGAATGATGCGTTTTTCTTGAACACGAACCAATTTTTGAGAACGAATCTCAACATTACGATCAGGTTCGATACAAGCGATCAAAGCAGTACGGCGTTTTGCTTTGTTTTTGATAGAAGCAACTTCTGCTTCACATTGTGCTTGCATCACTTGGTTGCGTTCGCCAGCACCAGAGGCTTGGATTTTACCAACAGGAACACCACGATTAACCAAGTAATTGGTTACAGCAGTTGCACGGCGTTCAGACAATTTTTGGTTGTATGCTTCAGAACCCATAAAGTCGGTGTTACCAATAACTTGGATACCTTGAACATTTTCAGCAGACAACTCAACAGCCAACTGATCCAAAGTGTCGCGTGCTTCTGGACGCAACGCATCTTTGTCGAAACCAAACAAGAAGCCAGCTTTCAAGCGTTTAACATCTTCTGTGGTTACCCATTCTTCTTTAGGTTCAACAACAGGCTCTTTGTCGCCACATTCCACCAAACCGTTAGTGGCTTTGTCCAAGAAAGTGTTTTGCCAGCATTCGCCATAGTTGTTGCGAACAATGTGTTCGCCTGGACCTGTGTACAATTCGTTTGCATGGTTACCATCGTTATGCAATGCGTCAGCATGTGGGGCACTGTGAGTGTAACCTGGGGTTTCGCTTTCGTACGCCATTACCGCAGTAGAAGCCAACAATGCAACAACCAATGCGCTCAATTTGATTTGTTTGGTCATGTTATTCCCTCATCAAAGAAATTTAATAAAAGAACCGTCCGATTGCTATTCGGGCAGTTGTTACTCGGATTCGACCGCACAAGATGCACGGAATGCGAATAGTTCAGAGTGCAACTATAAAAAATTAGAGCCATTCTGTCAATGATTTTTTATAAAAATATCTGTTTTCATGGCTTGTATGGATTTTTTTATTGTCATTTCAAGTACTTTCAGGTTGCCTTTGCGTTAAAATATCGCTTTCAACCTCTTCTTGAATCATTTTTTGCACTTGTTCTTTCAAAACAAACCGATCAATTTTCGGATTTTCTTGTTCCCAATAATGTACAAATGGAAAAATATCTACTCGAACTTTAATGTTGGGCATGCTGACAATCCGCCAAAAACTGCTCCATAGACTAATATCTCTTGTATATGCTGGAAGCGTTGTGCGTTGTTCGTCTGTATTGTAATAACGCAAAGCCACTGGCAAAATCGGCGATTGGGACATGATAGCAGATTCAAACAGTGCAGCCTTAAAAGGCAAAACATACAAGCCATCTTCAGATGTGCGTGCTTCTGGAAAAAAAATCATGTTTTGTTCGCATTCAAGTTTTTCAGCCATCGCTGCGGCAATCAGCATACTTTCGGAACGCTGTTCTCGATTGATAAACAATGTTCCTAACGATGCAATCGCTCGACCAATCAATGGCCATCCTTGTATTTCTTTTTTCGCCACAAAATAAACGGGAAATATTTTAGATAAAACAAAAATATCCAACCATGAAACATGATTGGAAACGATTAAAGTGTGTTGTAGTTTTTCAGGCTGCCTACCATGAATGTCCAAATCAATGTGCAAAATACGCAGACATTCTTCCGACCATTGTTGTGCTTGCTGCATACGCTGTTGTTCATCTTTTTGCAGATAAGAACTACGACATGTCCACAAAATACGAATAAGCCAAATGATGATTTGCATAAAACGCAATAATCGTGTGTGAAAGGGCGTTTTTTTCATTTTTATCTATATCGATTCAAGGCTTTCAGGGTGCCTAAACAGGCAACCTGAAAAAGTTATAGAAAGCAGGTCATCAAGAAATAGAATATTCCTGCCAATAACATGGCAACCGGAAAAGTAAACAACCATGCCAAAAGAATGTTTCGGACGGTGGACATTTGTACGCCTGATTTGTTAGCAACGGCAGTTCCTACAACTGCACTGGAAAGAATTTGTGTCGTTGATACAGGAAGACCAAAAAGATTAGCCGCTGCAATGCTAATTCCAGCAGTTAATTGGGCACAAACGCCTTGTGCATAAGTCATGTGGGAACGCCCTATGCCCTCACCCACAGTTTTAACTACTCGTTTCCAGCCAATCATAGTGCCTAATCCCAATGCAGAAGCAATCGCCACAATAACCCACAAAGGTGCATATTCAATCGGACGCGTAAAATCTTCTCGAAGTTGCGTTAGATAATTTTTATCTTCTGGGGTCATGGCAATTTGTTTGCTGATGCTTGCCAAGCACAATGCATCGCGTCGCATTTGCCAGCGATTGCCATTGTCCATAGTGTTTAAATCTGGATGATTTTTGATATTGCTTTGTAAACTGGCTGCATATTGCGACAAATAGGCAACCTGACAATGATTTTGATCGGCATTTTCTGCTGGAAATTGTTGCAAAAGTTGTGCTTGATGGGTTTGTGCATAATCATTCAGTTGCCCTGCTGCGTGGTAAACCCTTTCCATTTGATAGCGATCTGCATGAATATCAATCAGAAAATGGTGTGGCAAAATACACAATAACGCCAACATCACCAAACCAACGCCCTTTTGCCCATCGTTGGAACCATGAGCAAAACTAACACCGCACGCCGATAGAATAAGCAAAAAACGCGTCCAAAATGGTGGGTGTTTTTTTCCGCGAACGCCACTGCGTAAATAAGGGGTTTGATGAATATTGGCGTATGGCAAAAATCTGCGTATGCCTATGAGCAAAAGAAATGCAAGAAAAAATCCAAAAAACGGAGAAAAAAGTAAAGACATGCCCACATCTGCGGCTTTACTCCAATTAACCCCTTTGGTAAGCGAAGCATGGGTGAGTAAAGCATGAGTCAATCCCACACCCAAAATAGCCCCAATCAGCGTATGCGAACTTGAAGCAGGCAAGCCTAAATGCCAAGTTAGTAAATTCCAAATAATCGCACCACCTACAATAGCAAAAATCATTGCCATAAGATAACGGCTGTCGCCAGAAGTAAGTAAATCCACAGGCAAAAGATTCACAATGGCATAAGCCACCGCCAAACCACCACTCAATACGCCTAAAAAATTAAAAATGCCAGACAAAAGCACAGCATGCCAAGGCTGCATGGCTTGTGTGTAAATCACAGTGGCGACGGCATTGGCTGTGTCATGAAATCCGTTGATGAATTCAAAAAACAACACCAAAAACAAGGAAAAACAAAGCAGAAAAATAGTGCTTGCAGGTGCCTGTGCAAGAAACTCGAACATGGCAAAAATAAATTGGTTAAGAAAACTGCTATTGTATTGTTTTGAGTGTCTTATTGGCAAGTCGATAAAAGATGTTATGGTTGGTAATTGTCGAAACCCTGTAAAACTAATCAATATGAGCACAATTCAAAGTCGTAGGGATACAAAACAAGGCTTTAACGGAAGCTAAAATCCTTAATTAACGAAGTCAATAAAGATTGGCGTAGCAAACAAAACACCATTTCTGCAAACAACGCACAACGAAAAAATGTACGCAGACATCTGTTTGGCGAAGGTTTCTGAAAGTGTGCCATAAGTGCTTTTATTTACGCTAAAATAGCAGACTTTTTATTTATTATGGCAATTTGAAGGATAAACATGAAACCGATCAATATTGGTATTTTAGGCTTGGGCACTGTTGGTGGTGGAACCGCAAAAGTATTGTATCAAAACGCTTCAGAAATTAAACGCCGTACTGGACGAGAGATTCGTTTAGCGATGGTTGCAGATAAAAATCCAGAAGTAAATCGTGCATTTTTTCAAACAGACACTGTCTTGACACAAGATGCGTTTGAACTGGTGAGCCATGCAAATATTGATATTGTCGTAGAAACCATTGGTGGAACAGGTATTGCCAAAGATTTAATTTTAAAAGCCATCGAAAACGGCAAGCATGTTGTTACTGCTAATAAAAAATTATTGGCGGAATATGGTAATGAAATTTTTCAGGCTGCCGAAAATAAAAATGTGATGGTGATGTTTGAAGCAGCAGTAGCAGGTGGTATCCCTATTATTAAAGTTTTGAGAGAGGGGCTTGCTGCTAATCGAATTGAACGCATTGCAGGCATCATTAACGGTACCAGCAACTTTATTCTTTCCGAGATGCGAGAAAAAGGCAGCTCTTTTGCCGATGTTTTAAAAGAAGCACAGCGTTTAGGCTATGCCGAAGCTGATCCCACTTTTGACATTGAAGGACATGATGCAGGTCATAAAATTACCATTATGGCGTCTTTGGCATTTGGTATTCCGCTTGATTTTCAAAGTTGCTATTTAGAAGGCATCAGTCAATTAGATGCTAAAGATATTCGTTATGCCGAAGAACTTGGCTATCGCGTCAAATTATTGGGCATTACTCAACGCAGTGAAAAAGGTATCGAATTGCGTGTGCATCCAACTTTAATTCCTGAAAAACGATTGATTGCCAATGTAAATGGCGTCATGAATGCCGTTTGGGTACATGGCGATATGGTGGGGTCTACTTTGCATTATGGTGCGGGAGCAGGTGCTTTGCCTACCGCCAGTGCGGTCGTAGCGGATTTGGTGGATTTAACCCGTATGTTGACATCAGATTCCAATATGAGAGTTCCTCATCTGGCATTTCAACCTTCGCAAGTTCAAAACATTCCCATTTTGCCAATGGACGAAATCAGCAGTAGTTATTATCTGCGTGTACAAGTTTCTGACGAGCGTGGTGTATTGGCTAAAATTACAGGCATTTTGGCAGAACAAAATATTTCGATTGAAGCCTTAATTCAAAAAGGCGTTTGGAAGAGCGACGGACAGGCAGAGATTGTCATCTTAACGCATACTGCTGTTGAAAAATTTGTGAAAACGGCGTTGGAACAAATCGAATCTTTACCAGAAGTAAAATCCCCTGTAACCATGATTCGTATGGAATCTTTGCATATTTCCAATTAAAAGATGGCATTCAAAAAAGCAACCGTTATTCGTATTTGGTTTTGGGTCATTTTAGCGGTAGTGTTATCATTTTTCTTACTGACAAAATGCAGTATGCAAAAACCAGAAATCATCGCCGCTACTGTGGAAGATTGTGCGAAAAATGTGCCTTTTTCATCGGAATGGCAACAAGACATGGAGCGTTTCAAAATAGGCGAAAATCAGCGTGATGGCTTGCCTGCTTATTATTGTCAATGTGTTTTGGGCGATGAAATGCAAAAATGGTCATATCAAGAAGTCACTCAACTTTATCAACAACAAAACGGCAAAAAAATGTTGGAAAAATTGGGTGGTGAAAAAGGGCTTCAACAACGCAATGACCAATGTTTATCCGCTTGGAAAAAGAATCATTAAGGCAGCCTGAAAACATCAAAAAAAGAGTTCCTGTGATTAGGAACTCTTTTTTTGAATAGGCAGAATGATTATTTTTTATTTTTTCTTTTTGCCTTTGGCTGCAACCAATGCATCTTTGAAAGATTTGCCAGCACGGAATTTTGGAGATTTAGATGCGGCAATTTTGATGGTTTCGCCAGTTTTAGGATTGCGACCAGTACGCGCTTGGCGTTCGCCTACATAGAATGTACCGAAGCCAACCAAGGTAACGGTGCCACCTTTTTGCAATTCTTTGGTAACTGCGGCCATTGTTGCGTCCAACGCACGACCAGCAGCTGCTTTGGTGATTTCAGCATCAGCTGCAATTGCATCAATGAGTTCAGATTTATTCACGATAATGTCCCTTTCGTGGGTAGTTGGAGATAATTTTTACAGGTGGAATTACCCATAAAAAGCAGTTTCATAAACAAACTGGGCGTATTTATAGCAATTATTGATTTTAGATGTCAAGCACTAAAAATGATATTTTTGCTTGTTTGATGCACCATAAACACAGTATTTAGGGCATATTGATGAGATCTGTTTTTATAACTTATTGATTTATCGTTGTTTTTTTCTTCATCGATCGCTTATATTCATGATTTTGCACGATTGTTTGATTTATATCAAATATGCGTCAATTTCGACTGATTAATAAAAATTTTTGGGGCTGTATTAGATTAGCCCAAAAAATTGTTAAATTCCACACCATTTTCGCAATGTTTTGAGTTGCTGTTTTGGTGTCCCATAGTTAAATCTAAACTCACATTCTTTCAAGAAAAATGGGAAAGATTTGCGGTCAATGC
>JAGCOT010000043.1 GCA_017645365.1 Neisseriaceae bacterium | reverse complement strand
GCATTGACCGCAAATCTTTCCCATTTTTCTTGAAAGAATGTGAGTTTAGATTTAACTATGGGACACCAAAACAGCAACTCAAAACATTGCGAAAATGGTGTGGAATTTAACAATTTTTTGGGCTAATCTAATACAGCCCCTAATAATTTATTATTCATGAATAACTCCATGTTAATGTGAGCGGATGTTTTTGGTAATTGATGTTAATTTGGCACAAGTTGCATCCTCACCTCGTCCAGAAAGGCTCAACAGACCTGCTGTAACTGCACCAGTTATTTCATAAAAGCAAATATATTCGCTACCACGAGTACTTTTGACTTGATATTTCAAATAATCCAAAGAACCATGTCGAGAATTAGGAACAATGCTTAAATGGGACGGGTTTTCACCAGTGGCTTTGGCTGCTTTTTCAATTAAAGTATCCTGTGAAGTAGCTTGCGTGGCAATGTTTCCACAAGCATTTAATGAGAATAAGGCAATGGTGAGTAATAATAATCTTGAAATTTTCATAAAATACTTCTGTAATTGAATGAATGACGATTAATTGTCGTACAAAAGCCATCATAACTACAAAAAATAAGGATAAATTTTCTTTATTTTATTGAGATTTATTATCAAATTCGACATAAGTTATTGATATATATATATATTGATGCAAAAATACAACACTACGACTTTTGATTGATTTCATGCTGACATTGATAAAAATATTTCAGGCTGCCTGAACACTGCTCGTATTGGGAATATTATCATTGCGAATGTGCATAACACTCATGACAATCTTCTTAAATTATTTGAGTTGAGTAAACTTTTCAGGCAGCCTGAATAATTGTCCATAAAGACTTTTCAGACTGCCTGAAAAACTGTTTTTGCTTAATTATTCAGAATTATTCAGGCACATGACGATTTTGCAAATCTTCGTCCGTGATGTCCAAAACCAAATCATGTACTTCGATTTCAAACAATTCCCAGAATGCTTTCAAACTCATGTCTTGTGGATAATCGGCTTCTTCAATCGACCAAGAAGCCAGTTCTGTGGTGAAAATGCCTTCAAAGTGATCGTCAATGTATTTGACAATGTGTTCAGGCGTTTCGGCGTCAGGTACCATATAAACCGTTGCAGTGCTTTGAATTTGAGATAAAGTGAGCGGAATTCCGTCTGCCTTAATTTCCAAAGCATTCAGATAATCCAAAAATTTTTGCGTAGGACGAACGGTAACAGCAGAACGATCGACAATGTACATTGAATATTATCCTTTCTTCGATAAATTATCCTTTTCAGGAATTTCTTTACAACAGTTACAATAGAAACTCACAAAGTTAGCCATTATTTTATTTGGAAAATTTTCATAAACAATCAAGGTTTTTTCCTAAACTACAAATTTTGCATTTGATTGATTATGTTAAAACTTCACGAACAGTAATCGCGTTCAAAACCATCGCAAATCAATACATTAAAACCGCTTCCCATATCTACCGTTTGCAAAAGAATATGGTTATCTATTAACGACCTGACTGTCCTATCATTTTGATGATGCTTTCCAAATTCCCATTTAAAATCTCTTTCATTAAAAAGAAATTCTTCATTATCGCTATAATATTTATTAACAAAAGTACAAGGATGCTCATCCCAATGAGTTCCCATGCTATTCCAAGCAATCCTGTTTTGAGTATATTTTAAACAATAATCACAACGGTGATAACCAAATGTATCGATCATTCAAGCATCCTAAATGATTTCTTTCCCTATACTTATCGCAACCTAAAAACTTTCAGGCTGCCTGAAAAATATACAAAAAGAGCCGATTCAAAAATCGGCTCTTAAAATCTGGTGGCGAATCAGGGACTCGAACCCCGGACACAAGGATTATGATTCCTCTGCTCTAACCGACTGAGCTAATTCGCCCTAAAAAAGAGTGTGCCATTATACACGAAATAATGACTCTGTCAATACTTTATAAACCCAATTTTTGGATGACAAAATCAATATCCTTATCACCACGCCCTGATAAATTCACCAAAATACGATAATCAGAACCTTTGTTTTGAGCTTGACGAAGTGCATAAGCCACAGCATGCGAACTTTCTAACGCTGGAATAATCCCCTCTTCGCGAGACAAACGCACAAAAGCATTCAAGCATTCTTCATCTGTGGCAGATTCATAACGGGCACGCTGAATATCTTTTAAATAGCAATGTTGCGGACCAACACCAGGATAATCTAAACCTGATGCAATCGAATAAACTGGGGATGGTTCTCCATTGTGTTCTTGCAAATAATAGCAATAAAAACCGTGCAACATCCCTTTTTGCCCCAAAGTCAAACTGGCTGCATGGCGACCGTGTAAATTCAAACCTTCACCAGCAGGTTCAACGCCAACCAAGTCGACATTTTTATCGTCCAAAAAGGCGTTGAAAATCCCCATCGCATTAGAACCACCGCCTACACAAGCCACGACTTCATTCGGCAAACAACCATAGGCAGCCTGAAATTGTTCGCGTGCCTCATGTCCAATAATGGATTGAAAATAAGAAACAATTTCTGGAAAAGGTGCAGGACCTACAACTGAACCAATCGCATACATCGTGCTATCAACATCTTCAACATAGGCAGTAAAAGCAGCATCTACGGCTTCTTTCAGCGTTTTGGCACCAAAAGAAACAGGAATCACATTCGCTCCTAAAATCCGCATACGAGAAACATTGGGATGTTCTTTGGCAATATCCACTTCGCCCATGTAAATATCACATTCCAAACCTAATAATGCCGCCGCTGTTGCCATCGCAACGCCATGCTGACCCGCCCCTGTTTCGGCAATGACTTTTTTCTTGCCCATGCGTTTTGCCAACATCACTTCGCCAATGCAGTGATTGATTTTATGAGCACCAGTATGATTTAAATCTTCGCGTTTGAAATAAATTTGTGCTCCGTTTTGTGATAAATGTCGTGCGTGATAAATTGGAGAGGGACGACCTGTATAAGTGTCGTGTAAAAGTTGAAATTCTTTTAAGAAATTAGGATCCTGAATCATCTCGTGGAAAGCGTCTTCGATTTCCTGCATGGCTTTTTTCAAAACAGGATTGTCCATTTTGCCACCAAACTCACCCACAAGACCTGACTGTCCATTAGGAATGACAGCAGGATTAAGTCCAATTTTCATCATCAATACCTATGGTTAAAATAAAGCGTGCATTTTAAATCATGTACAATACCGCTGCATTAAGAATTTAGACAGACTTAAAACATCATGCAAAGTTTTTCTATATCCAATATGGACGGCGAACATTTGGGATTTTTGGTGATGGATATGGAATACACTCATCAAACTTCGGGAACTTTAATGATTAAAGTGCAGACTGCGGAAACTTTTATGATCGGGCAGCCTGAAACCCTTGCTTTGCAAGAATTGGCAAACATGGCAAAAAACTGGCAAATTCAAGAACAAGAAGTCATCATCAGCGATGATGAAAACGATCCATGTGCAAGGGTTCGTGGAGAATATTTATCTTTTCGCCGTTATACTTATCGTCTCAACGATTTAACAGGAGTGTGCTAAATGGAAAGCATTTACATTTTAATTCCCATCAGCATTTTGACTTTTTTTCTGATTGCTCTTGCTTTGTGGTGGTCTTCCAGAAACGGACAATTTGACGATTTAGAAGGTCCAGGTTACCGTATTCTGATGGACGATGACTCCATTCATTCAACAGACGAAAATCAAGAAACAGAGAAAACAGTTGAATAAACACTTTTTCAGGTTGCCTATTGATTTAGACAACCTGAAAAAACATCAATTTAAACTTTCAGGCTACCTTTATTGATCAGGCAAGCTGAAAAAAAACATCAATTTAAACTTTCAGGCTGCCTTTATTGATCAGGCAAGCTGAAAAAAAACATCAATTTAAACTTTCAGGCTGCCTTTATTGATCAGGCAAGCTGAAAAAACATCAATTTAAACTTTCAGGCTGCCTTTATCGATCAGGCAGCCTGAAAAAAAACATTAACTTAAACTTTCAGGCTGCCTTTATCGATCAGGCAACCTGAAAAAAACATCAACTTAAACTTTCAGGCTGCCTTTATTGATCAGGCAACCTGAAAGTTTTACATAAACCCTTCGGCTTCTACATAGCCCACAATTTTCCCATCCTTATCCAATAAAGCAGACCATGAAAATACTTGGTCATTGGTAAACGGTAAGAAAAATAATTGTTCTTGCGATAATCCCGTTTTGCGAATGGCTTTTTCGATGATGGATTTTTTTTCAGGGTGCCTGTTCATCAATAAAAGCACAGGCTTCATGGCTTTTTGAATGGCGGGCAAATCGCGTTGTGCATTAAATTCTTGCCAGCAAAAAGGGCGTGCAATCGGCGGAAAACCACTCGCTGAAAGCATAAAACTTTCAAGTTTATCTTGCTTTTGGGCAGAACAATCAATGCTGATTAGTTTCGGTCCCCACATGGGCAGTTTTTGCCATTTGGATTCAGCCTGCTGCAAAGCATCTTGTGGAAGTTGTGCTGCCGATACAATTTCAAAGCGATCTTTATCAAAAGCATAATACAAAGGTCGTGCCATATACACCGCATGCAAACCGTAAATGAGTGCCGAAAGTTGTACTAAACCAATCACTGTAAAATCAAAAATCATTGCACGGCGTGATTTTTTCGGATTGGATAAAATCATCGTCATCAAAGGTCCGCAAACCACATCAATCACCACGATTAAAGCAAACATCACCAAACCGCCCGCAATAATCATAAAAGGATGCGGATACCAAATTTTAAAAACCAAAATGGCCGTTAAAATCGCAATCGTCAAACTGATCAAAAAATGAATAGACGCCAATTTAGCGGCAAATCGTAAGCGTGATGTAAAGGATGACATAAATAAATCCCACTAACCAAAGATAAAAAATTTTAACACTTTCAGAAACTCTGCAAAACTGGCATCTATTGTTATGTTGTGCTACTGCAATTTTAAACCATGCTTACATCTACCACTTTTGCAGGAGTTTCTTTCATGATTAAAATGGAGTACAATCCGCTTTCTTCACAATTTCGCGGGCGTAGTTCAATGGTAGAACGGCAGCTTCCCAAGCTGCATACGGGGGTTCGATTCCCCTCGCCCGCTCCACTGTTTATCTTGCGGATACTTAAACGATTATCCGTTTTTTGTACTTAAAATACTTGACAAATTTACTCGGAAATCGCATCATAACAACTTCCAGTTTGCCTGTATTTTTCAGGCAGCCTGAAAATACAACACCGAACACATAACAAGAGGAATATAGGATTGAGTGCTACGCATTCAATCCTATAAAATTATTCTTATGAAATTAACGACCAAAGGACGCTTTGCGGTTGCTGCTATGCTGGATTTGGCTCAAAATGCCAAAGAAGATCAGCCTGTGGCACTCACCGCCATCAGTACGCGACAAAAAATCTCACAAGCCTATTTAGAACAACTGTTTGTTAAACTACGCCGTGCAGATTTGGTTAAAAGCGTACGCGGTTCAAATGGTGGTTATAATTTGCTTCGTCCCATCAATGCCATTACCATTGCCGATATTGTTTTAGCAGTTGAAGATACCATAGACGCACGACAATGCAATGGTGCTGCGAATTGTCGTCAAGGTGTTCCTTGCTTGGCTCATGGCTTATGGGAACATCTGAATCAACAAATGGAAAATTATCTTTCCGCCATTACATTACACGATGTATTGCATCAACAAATTGGAACAAAACCATGAAACTACCCATCTATCTTGATTATGCTGCTACCAGTCCTGTGGATCCGCGTGTGGTAGAAAAAATGATTCCCTATCTTGCCGAACAATTTGGCAATCCTGCCTCCAACAGCCATCGATTTGGCTGGGAAGCCCAAGAAGCGGTGGAAAATGCACGCCATGAAATTGCCCATTTAATTGGTGCAGATAGTAAAGAAATTATTTTTACTTCGGGGGCAACAGAATCCGATAATCTTGCGATTAAAGGTGCGGCTCATTTTTATCAAAGCAAAGGCAAACATCTGATTACCGTCAAAACCGAGCATAAAGCCGTTTTAGACACTATGCGTGAGTTAGAACGCGAAGGCTTTGAAGTTACCTATTTAGATGTTCAAGAAAACGGTTTACTGGATTTAAATCATTTTCAGGCTGCCTTGCGTGCTGATACGATTTTGGTTTCAGTGATGTGGGTAAACAATGAAATCGGCGTCATTCAAGACATTCCAACCATTGGCAAAATCTGCCGTGAAAAAGGGATTGTTTTTCATGTTGATGCAGCACAGGCAGCAGGAAAAACACCAATAGATGTGAATGCCGCCAATGTCGATTTAATGAGTTTATCTGCTCATAAAATCTATGGTCCCAAAGGCATTGGGGCTTTATATGTTCGCCGTAAACCGCGTGTTCGATTAGAAGCACAAATGCACGGCGGAGGTCATGAACGCGGTTTTCGCAGTGGCACTTTGCCTACCCATCAAATTGTCGGCATGGGCGAAGCTTATCGCTTGGCTGCTCTGGAAATGGAAAAAGATCAAGCACACGCTTTAAAATTGCGTCAAATCATTTTAGATGGAGTGAAAGATATTGAAGAAGTTTATATCAACGGCGATTTAGAACATCGTATTCCGCAAAATTTGAACATCAGTTTTAATTTTGTCGAAGGCGAAAGTTTAATGATGGGCGTTAAAGAATTAGCAGTTTCCAGCGGCTCGGCGTGTACATCGGCATCATTAGAACCTTCTTATGTTTTGCGTGCCTTGGGACGCAATGATGAATTGGCACACAGTTCTTTACGCATCACCACGGGGCGTTTTACCACCGAAGAAGAAGTAAAATACGCCGTGCAAATTCTCAAAGAAAAAATCGCCAAACTGCGTGATTTATCACCGCTTTGGGAAATGTATCAAGACGGCATTGATTTAAATCAAGTTCAATGGTCTGCTCATTAAAAGGAGAAAAAAATGACTTACAGCGATAAAGTAATTGACCACTACGAAAATCCACGCAATGTGGGTTCTATGGACAAAAACGATACCAGCGTTGGCACTGGCATGGTAGGGGCACCTGCTTGCGGTGATGTGATGAAATTGCAAATTAAAGTCAATGAAAATGGCATTATCGAAGATGCTAAATTCAAAACTTACGGTTGTGGTTCTGCGATTGCTTCTTCCAGTTTGATCACAGAATGGGTTAAAGGCAAAAGTTTGGACGAAGCTTTGGCGATTAAAAACAGCGAAATCGCCGAAGAATTAGCATTACCACCTGTGAAAATCCACTGCTCTATTTTGGCGGAAGACGCCATTAAAGCAGCAATAGCAGATTACAAGCAAAAAAATTCATAATTGCTTCGATACCACAATGCGATTGAGTTAATACGAAGTTCAAATCTTTAATTAACGCAGTTTATAAAAACAACAGCAACCCACAAGGTGAAGTTAAAATACTTTTTCACACAGAAAATTTTGGATAACATCTTTCAGGCTGCCTGAAAATACTTTCTGATAATGAAGAGGAAATAAATCATGATTACATTAAGTCCAGCAGCGGTAAATCATATTCGCCGTTTTTTAACCCAACGCGGCAAAGGCGAAGGCGTACGATTGGGAGTAAAAACAAGTGGTTGTTCTGGTATGGCTTATACTTTGGAATTTGTCGATACCATTGATGCTGATGACCAAGTTTTTGAAACCGATGGCGTAAAAGTGTTTGTCGATCCCAAAAGTTTGGTTTATTTGGACGGAACAGAATTAGACTATGTCCGTGAAGGATTACAAGAAGGTTTTAAATTCCACAATCCCAATGCCCAAAACACTTGCGGTTGTGGTGAAAGTTTTCAGGTTTAATCTGATTACTTATCAAATCATTTCTAAATAGATTCCATCAAAATTAAAAAACCCTGAATTCAATTCAGGGTTTTTAAGTATCAATGAACTTTCTTGCCAATGTTTTTACTTTTTTTGCTTTTCATCAACATTTTTTCAGAAACATCATCGGCAACGATGTATGGTTTTGGTCGCGTTTCTAATGCGAAATCAAATACTTCATCAATCCATTGAACAGGGTGGATTTCGAGATTTTCCACGATGTTTTTCGGCAATTCTGCAAGGTCTTTCACATTTCCTTTGGGAATAAGAACATGACGAATTCCGCCTCTTAACGCTGCCAATAATTTTTCTTTCAAACCACCAATCGGCAAAATTTCTCCACGCAAAGTGATTTCACCTGTCATGGCAACATCTGCACGCACTGGAATATTGGTTAATGCGGAAACAATCGCCAAAGTAATGGCTGAACCTGCACTGGGGCCATCTTTGGGAGTCGCCCCTTCTGGAAAATGCACATGTAAATCATGCGTGCTGTAAAAATCGGGAGCAATGCCAACACTATGCGAACGAGAACGAACCACAGACAATGCCGCAGTAACTGATTCTTTCATGACATCGCCCAAACTGCCCGTATGAATAACTTGTCCTTTACCCGATAAAGCAACGGCTTCAATAGTTAACAATTCTCCACCAACGGAAGTCCAAGCCAAACCAGTAACTTGTCCAACACGATTTTGATTTTCTGCTTTACCGAAATCGAAGCGTTCCACACCTAAAAATTGATTTAAATTCTTCTGCGAAACACGCACTTTGCTGGTTTTGCCATCGTCATCTTCGCTTAATGCGTGATTACGAACAATTTTGCGACAAATTTTAGCGATTTCACGATCCAAAGAACGAACGCCTGCTTCTCGTGTGTAATAACGAATGATTCCACGCACAGCATCTTCTGTGATTAAAATTTCGCTTTTTTTCAGACCATTGTTTTTCATTTGTCGTGGAATCAAATACTGCATGGCAATATTGACTTTTTCGTCTTCGGTATAACCTGACAAATGAATAATTTCCATACGGTCTAACAAAGCTTGTGGAATATCCAAAGAATTAGAAGTAGCAATGAACATCACTTTGGATAAATCAAAATCCACTTCGGCGTAATGATCGCTAAATGTATGATTTTGTTCTGGATCTAAAACTTCCAACAAGGCACTCGCGGGATCGCCACGATAATCACGCCCCAATTTATCCACTTCATCTAACAAAAACAGCGGATTATTCACACCTGCTTTAATCATATTTTGCAATACGCGACCTGGCATTGAACCCAAATAAGTACGACGATGTCCACGAATTTCACTCTCGTCATGCACTCCGCCTAATGCCATACGCACATATTCACGCCCTGTGGCTTTGGCGATTGATTGTCCCAAGGAAGTTTTACCCACACCCGGAGGTCCTACCAAGCACAAAATCGGTCCTTTGATTTGATTGACGCGTTTTTGAACTGCCAAATATTCCACAATGCGTTCTTTGACTTTTTCCAAACCATAATGGTCATCATCTAAAATCTTTTGTGCTTCGATAATGTTTTGATTGAGCTCGCTTTGTTTACTCCAAGGAAGATCGATTAAAGTCTCAATATAATTACGCACAATATTCGATTCTGACGACATCTGTGGCATCATTTTCAGTTTTTTCAGTTCAGACATGGCTTTTTCTTTGGCTTCATCACTCATGCCAGCAGCCTGAATTTTTTTCTCTAATTCTTGAAAATCCGCTTCATCGTTTTCATGACCCAACTCTTTGTTGATGATTTTGATTTGCTCATTCAAATAATATTCGCGTTGATTTTTATCCATTTGGCGTTTCACTTGCCCGCGAATATCTTTTTCCATTTTGGAAATATTCAGTTCATTTTGCAAATGGTTGGCAATCATGTTGGCACGCTGTGTGATGTCAAATGTTTCCAAAATTTGCTGGCGTTCTTCGATTTTTAGATTCAGTTGCACTGCAATCGTATCCAGAAGTTCGCTCACATTTTCAATTTCTGAAATCGCTGTCCATATTTCATTAGGAACGCGTTTTTCAGTTTTTACAAAGCGGTCGAATTCTTCCAAAACAAAACGCCGTAAGGCTTCTTCATTGTTTTTTGATATTTTTTGGGGTTCAATAATGTCCGCAAAAACCGCTGGATATTCATCAAAATCAATCGCACCACTTCTCACTTTGGCTCGATGAAGTCCTTCCACCAACACTTTAATGGTTCCATCTGGCTGTCGGATGATTTGTAATAATTGCACTACGGTACCAATTTCATACAAATCAGACAAAGAAGGATCATCAGTTTCTGGATTCTTTTGCGTCAATAATAGAAGTTTATTGGTTTTATCGGTTTCCAGAGTTTTTATGGATTTGGGACGACCAACCAATAACGGCAAAACCATGCCAGGATAGACAACGACATCTCGCAATGCTAATACAGAATAGAAATCATCATCTTCGATTTCAAAATCAATACGGATATCGTCTTCCGAAGAAGTATTTTTCTTACTCATCAATAACTCTTTCAATGATAAAAACCATGATTTCAGGCTGCCTGAAAATTGTTTCATATGAATACCTGAACCGAAAAATGAAATTGGTAGATGATGGCATTATCTCTGTTTTCAAGAGAAAATGGCAAAATCATTTTGAATATGCCTGTTTTAATTCTTAAAATCGAATAATTGTCGATCCAGCAAATGTGATGGAACAATGTTTTGCAAAGAAGTGAAAATGGTTTCCAAGCGTCCTGGATAGCGTTTATCCCATTCTTGCAACATAGCCTTCACGGCAGGACGCTGTAAATTGTTTTGTACGCCACAAAATTGACCTTCAATGACAGGGAAATTTTCCATTTGAACATAGCGAATGATGTCTTTCTCTCGAACATAAGCCAATGGACGAATCACAGTATGCTCGCCGTTGTCTGAACACAATTTGGGCGGCATGGATTTCATTTTGCCACCATAAAACATATTCAAAAACATTGTTTCAATGATGTCATCGCGATGATGTCCCAAAGCAATTTTAGTCGCTCCAATTTCGCGTGCCACTCGATACAATATCCCTCGCCGAAGACGACTGCATAATCCGCATGGCGTTTTACCTTCACTAATCACTTTTTTCACAATGCTATAAGTATCTTCCCTGACAATATGGAAATCAATTTGAAGATGACTTAAATAATCTTGCAAAATTTCTGTGGGAAACTGGGGAAAGCCTTGATCTAAATGTACGGCAACAATGGAAAATTCAATAGGTGCTAATTGTTGCAGACGCAGCAAAATATCCAACAAAACATAACTGTCTTTCCCTCCTGATACACACACCATCACACGGTCCTGATTTTCAATCATCTGAAAATCACCAATGGCCGCCCCCACCGCATGACGCAAGCGTTTAATCAATTTATGATGTTCATAAATTTTTTTAGGCTTATTCGACATAATTTCCCCTTATTAAAATCCAAAATCTTTTTTCAGGCTGTCTGAAAAAAACGACAGTCCATAAAACTGTCGTTTTTTATTAAATCATGCAAGTACTTACTTCAACCGCAATTCTGCCGCTAATGCGTGTGCCGTCAATCCTTCGCCGTGTGCCAAAGTGGCGGCTATTTTACCTAATTCGTCTGCACCGTTTTGGGACACTTCAATTAAAGACGAGCGTTTTTGGAAGTCATACACGCCCAAAGGGGACGCAAAGCGGGCGGTGCGGCTTGTGGGCAATACATGGTTTGGACCTGCACAATAATCGCCCAAACTTTCGCAGGTGTAGCGTCCCATAAAAATCGCTCCTGCGTTGTGAATTTTTTCAGCCCACGCTCGCGGATTTTCTACTGACAACTCCAAGTGTTCAGGGGCAATCATATTGGCAATTTTGCAGGCTTCGTCTAAATCTTTGACTAAAATTGCTGCACCACGATTGTTTAATGACGCTTCGATAATTTCACGGCGTGGCATTTCAGGTAGCCTTTTTTCTATTGCATTCAAAACCTTATCAATATATTCATCGGAAGTTGCTAAAAAAATCGCTTGGGCAATTTCATCGTGTTCGGCTTGGCTGAATAAGTCGATGGCAATCCAGTCGGGGTCGGTTGTGCCGTCTGCGATGACCAAAATTTCGGACGGCCCTGCAACCATATCAATGCCCACTCGTCCGAATACACGGCGTTTGGCAGCAGCCACAAAGGCATTACCAGGTCCTGTGATTTTATCGACTTGCGGAATACTTTCTGTGCCAAACGCCAACGCCGCAACCGCTTGGGCTCCGCCTATGGTAAAAACTTCCGTAACCCCTGCAATGTAAGCCGCCGCTAACACAATATCGTTTTTCTCACCATTGGGCGTGGGTACAACCATAATAATGTCTTTGACCCCTGCCACATGAGCAGGCATCGCGTTCATCAACACAGAAGACGGATACGCCGCCTTGCCACCAGGCACATAAATGCCCACCTTTTCCAAAGGCGTGATTTTTTGCCCCAGTGTTGTACCTGTTGCGTCCGTATATTGCCACGATTGTTGCTTTTGCCGTTCGTGATACACACGAATACGCCCTGCGGCAGTTTTTAAGGCAATTTGCACGCTTTCAGGCAGCCTGAAAAATGCGTCTTTTAAGTCCTGTTGATTAAGCCGCAAATCCGCCATTGTTTTGGCATTTGTATGGTCAAAACGATTGGTGTATTCAATCACCGCACGATCGCCTTGTTGGGCAACATTGCGACAAATGTCCGCAACAATTTTGTCAATATCCGCATTTTGAGCGGTTTCAAAAGCAAGTAAGTCATTCAATTCTTGGTAAAAATTGGCTGATTGGGTGGATAAGCGTTTCATTGTTGTGTTTTCCAAAAGCAAAACAAGAATGTATAGCGAAATGGGGGATTTTTCAAGTGTAAAAAAGTTTCAGGCAGCCTGAAATAAAATATCAATATTTTTAATTATAGAATATCAAGTTTTTTTACGATAATAACTGGAAGGAATATTCATCGCTTCTCGATACTTCGCCACTGTACGGCGAGATAGATGAATACCTATCGACAAAAGTTTTTGACGCAAATCATCGTCTGATAAGGGATTTTCAGGTGATTCGCCTTTGATCCATGTGGCAATGTGCGATTTAATGGCTGTGGCAGACATTCCGTCTTCACTGCCATCGCTATTATTGGAAAAGAAAATGCGTAATTCAAATAACCCCTGTGGACAAATCAAATATTTTTGATTCACGCTACGAGATATGGTCGCAACGCTTAAATTGAGTTGTTCTGCTAATTGTGTCATTTGCAAAGGTTGCATGGCGTCTTTGCCAAAATGAAAAAAATCTTGCTGATGTTCAACAATTGCACGGGCAACCTGAATAATCGTGTTTTCACGCCATTCTAAATTGTGAATCCAATTTTTAGCATCAGCTAATTTTTGTTTCCATTCAGGCGTACCATCCAGTTGTACAGCTTGTGCAAAGGTAGAATTAATCAATAAACGCGGACGCAAGTGCGATTCGCCAATCACTTGCCACCGCCCCTGTTTTTTTACCACTCGCACATCTGGTTTGACATAAACCGTTTCATCATTACTGGCATAACCATTAGACGGATAAGGATTTAAATGACGAATTTTTTCCAATGATTTTTGAATGATATCCACATCATAACGCAAACTTTTTTGCATTTTGGCAATGGGATTGGGTTGTTGCAAAATATCAAAATGCTTCTCAATCAATTCCATCATGCAGGGCTTGCACGCATCTTCCGACATTCGAGCAACTTGCAATAATAACGATTCTTGAATATTTTTCGCCCCTACACCTGCGGGGTCAAGCTGTTTAAGCAAAGACAAGGCTTCTGCCAATTCTGGCATTTCTAATCGCCATTCCAAAGGAGAATGTTCAATGATGTATTCTAAATCATCGGTAAGATAGCCATGTTCATCTAAATATTCAATCAGAATATGCAAAAGTTGCGATTGTCGATCATCATCTGTAATCTCGCAAACTTGATTGTGCAAAGCGTCATAAAAATCAGGTTCATCAACAATAGATTCTAACCAGTCGTTATTATCATCATCGTCTTCTTGTCGCCGCCGCAAAACTGGTGCATCTGCCGAGACGCTGCTTTCTAAATCGTCCGCATCTGATGATTCTTGTTTTTCTAAAAGAGGATTTTCTGCCAAAGCTTCTTCGATTGCGTCTTCCAAATCTATGGAAGACAACTGCAAAAGTGCCACCGCCTGTTTTAATTGTGGCGACAACTGCAATTTTTGCGTTTGCTGAATGTGTAATCTTGGATTATTACTCATTATGAATTAAAGTGTGTAGCGAAAATTGAGGCAACCTGAAAAGATTTTCAGGCTGCCTGCTTTTTCATTACATAGTATAAGTAACACGCGGATTATCCAATAAACCCGCCAAATTTTTCTCAATCACATTTTTTGCTTGTTTGCCAACATCGTCTTTGGGAAACGCCAAACCAATACCTTGCGGACGCATAGGATTATGCCCTGCTGGATTTTTCCAAACCACTTTGGTTTTTAAAGGAAATTTGTTTTCATTCGACATCACTTCCAAAATAAGCATCACTTCATCGCCCATTTCAAAATGATCTTGGGAAACAATAAACAACCCACCTGTGCTAACAAAAGACATATAGGAAGAATAAAGCATGGTGCGGTCATGAATGGCAATGTTGACCATTTTGACTTGTTTTTTAGGAGCTTCCGCCATAGTTTTTTCCTTTATTGACAATTTCCAAATAATCGAAAAGTAATGATTCTACTACAAGTTTCACATTCAATGTATGCTGCCCATACGGTTGCGTTTGAATAACTTCATCACGCAAGGCAAAAAATTTCATAATTGGAATATTATCCGACAAACCACACAATTCATCTTGATATTGGGGGTAAAAAAGTACATTTTTCCCTTGATTTGTTGCAATCATATCAATTAGCCATTTATCCAACCAATCTAAAAACAATGCCAATGGCTGTTTGGCTCGATCAAATTGTGCGGCATAATCCAACACAGCAAGCAAGCGTGGTTTTATCAAAACTTTTAAAAGATCATGTCGCAATTCAAAAGCATCTAATTGATGATCAAACAAAGGCGAACCTGCGTGAAATGCTAAATACGATTCTGCATTGGGCACTTGCTGTTGTTGAAGATAAGCCAATGCTTCATCGTGATTGGGTGCAGGTAAAGTAAATTGACGGCAACGGCTTTTAATTGTAGGCAGCAAACGGTCTCGATGATGGGCAACCAGAATAAAAATCACGGTTTCGGAAGGTTCTTCCAACGCTTTCAACAAGGCATTGGCAGCCTGAATATTCATGGATTCCGCAGGATGAATCAACACCACACGGCGTGGTGCTCGCAAGGGCGTTAGATGAATATTGTCCAAAACCTGACGCACGGCTTCAATTTTGATTTGCAATAATTTTTTGGCATTGTCTTCATCTTCAACAATAGGCGTTAATTCATAAAAATCAGGGTGCGTTCCCAAAGATGCCAAATGACAAGAAGAACATTCACCACACGCGTCAAGCCCATGATTTTTTTCACACAATAAAGATGCGGCTAAATGTCGTGCAAATTCCGTTTTGCCAATATGCCGTTTTCCCACCAGCAACCAAGCATTAGGAAGCCTATCCGCACTGGATTGAAAGCGTTGCCATGCCTGTTGATGCCAAGGGTAAATCATACAATGTCCTTCATTATGTAATACAATTTTCAGGGTGCCTGTTTTAAATCAAGTGATAGGCAGGCTGAAATTTTCAGGGTGCCTGTTTTAATCTTCTTCCCCTAACGAAGCCAATAATTCCGCCTGATATTCCGAAACCAAAGCATTGGTAATGTCCGATAAATCGCCGTCCATGATTTGATCTAATTTGTACAAAGTTAAGTTGATGCGATGATCGGTAATGCGTCCTTGCGGATAGTTGTAAGTGCGAATTCTTTCACTGCGATCGCCACTGCCGATTAAGGATTTTCGCTCGGCGGCTTCTTTGGCATGGGCTTCGCGTTTTTGCATATCATTCAAACGAGAAGCCAATACTTTCATGGCTTGTGCTTTATTACTATGTTGAGAACGACCGTCTTGACACTCCACCACCAAACCTGTGGGTAAATGAGTGATGCGTACCGCAGAATCGGTTTTATTGATGTGCTGACCGCCTGCTCCTGATGCACGGAAAGTATCAATCCGCAAATCATTAGCGTTCAATTCGATGGCTTCTAATTCGTCCGCTTCGGGCATCACCGCAACCGTACAAGCAGAAGTATGAATTCGCCCCTGACTTTCGGTTACAGGAACTCGTTGTACCCGATGTCCGCCAGATTCAAATTTCAACTGACCGTAAATCCCTTCACCCTCAATCCGCAAAATGACTTCTTTATAACCGCCTAAATCGGATTCTGCCGCCGATACAACCTCGCTTTTCCAGCGTTGGCGTTCGGCATATCGCAAATACATACGCAACAAATCACCCGCAAACAAAGCCGCCTCATCTCCGCCTGTACCTGCACGAATTTCTAAAAAGATATTTTTATCGTCATCGTCATCTTTGGGCAACAGCAATAATTGCAGTTCATGTTCCAACGCTTCAATACGCGAACAGGCAGCCTGAAATTCTTCTTCGGCAAAATCTTTCATATCAGGGTCGTTACGCATTTCTTCCGCAGTGGCACGATCGTTTTCAGCCTGCCGATAAGCCTGAAAAGTTTCAACCACAGGGGTAATATCCGAATGTTCTTTTGTTAAACGGCGGAATTGATCCATATCATCAGCAACATTTTCTGCTGCCAATAAATGCGTTACTTCTTCCAAGCGTTCGCTCAAACGATTTAATTTTTCAATTAGAGAGGGTTTCATAAAAGTTTCAGGGTGCCTGTTTCAATAAAGCCTTTTATTCTACAATGAATGGTGCTTCCAATGACAAAAACTTGATAAAAAACGAGATGAGTCGCCAGAGTAAAATAAACGCAACGCTCAACGAATAAATATGCCACAGATGCCAATTTTGCAAGCGTTACAATGGCAACCTGAAAAAAAACCGCACTTACAAAAAGTGCGGTTTTTGCAACCCAATGGTTTAGCGTTTGAACATATTGCCGTATTTTTGGTTGAATTTATCAACACGACCAGCACTGTCAACAATTTTCTGCTTGCCTGTGTAGAATGGATGGCAAGAAGAACACACTTCCACACGCAACTGTTCTTTTTCCATAGAAGAGCGAGTAGTGAATTGATTACCACAAGAGCAAGTTACTTCAACATCATGATAATCTGGATGAATATCGGTTTTCATATCATTTTCCTTTAAAATAAGCGGACGCAGGGATTGTGCCTGCGTTTCAAAAAACTTTTGGATTTTTCCAAATGCGAAAAGGCAAGATTATAAAAATATTTGAAACATATTTCAAGATGTATGGGCTAAAATAAGCAAACAACGCAACAAAAAACATGAAACAAATGAAATTCTTCAATATTTTTACTTTATTCATCATACTTTGTACGAATATGCTTCATGCCCAAGTGCGTTTAGCATTGGGCGATACGCCTAAATATCCACCCCATTTTACGCATTTTGATTATGTTAATCCCAACGCACCCAAACAAGGCACCCTGACTGTACCTTTAACAGGTTCTTTTGATTCGCTCAATCCCTTTACGCTCAAAGGCGAACATGAAAGCGGAATTGCTATGCTGACACTGGATACGCTTCTGGTACAAAGTGAGGATGAAGCTTTTTCTGCTTATGGTTTATTGGCGGACGATGTTCGTTTAGCATCTGATGGTTTATCGGTGCGATTTCACTTGCACCCCAAAGCATCTTTTCATAATGGTGATGCGGTATTGGCAAAAGATGTGGTTTATTCTTTTCAAACTTTAACGCAGGACAAAGCCGCTTCGCCTGCGTATCGTTTTTATTATGCTGATGTTCACCAAGTGCGTGCCATTGATGAACGCACGGTAGAATTTTCATGGAAGCAAAAAAATGCCGAAATGCATTTAATTTTGGGACAACTGCCTATTTTTTCGCACAAAAGTTTTCCACAAGGTTTGGCACAGTCAGGCAATGTGATACCGATTGGTTCTGGACCTTATCGTTTAAAACGCACCGTAGGTTCTCGATTGAGTGAATTTTCGCGTGATTCACAATATTGGGCTCAAAATTTACCCAGCAGAAAAGGGATGTTCAATTTCGACACCATTCGTTTTCAATATTATCAAGACGAAACGGCACGCGTTGAAGCTTTAAAAGCAGGAAAATACGACATTCTTCAAGAAAATGTTGCCCGTTTATGGTCGCGTGCTTATTCGGACAAAATTCTGAAAAAACAAAATCTGATTAAAAAAGAATTCACGCATGAAAACGATGCAGGCATGCAAGGATTTGTCTTGAATCTTCGTAAAGATATTTTAAAAAACAAAGCCTTACGACAAGCACTGGTTTTATCTTTTGATTTTGAAACCATCAATCAACTGTTGTTTTATGGTTTGTATCAGCGTTCTGACAGTTTTTTTACCAACACAGAATTAGCCGCCACAGGGCAGCCTGAAAAAGATGAATTGTCAATTTTATTGCCTTTAAAAAATCATTTATCAGAAGATATTTTCAGCCTGCCTGCGGTGGTTCCGCCCAAAGTGGATGTTCGTTACGGCAATCGCAAACATTTAATTGAAGCGAAAAATTTATTACTCAAAGCAGGCTATCGTTATCGTGATGGTTATTTGGTGGATCAAAACAATCAAAAAATCGTACTCACCTTTTTAACATACAGTAAAAGTTTTGAACGAGCCACTGCAAAATGGCAACGCGATTTAGCCAAAATTGGTATTTCGTTGAACATTCAAGTAACAGATGCTGCTTTATTTCAAAAGAAAGTCAATGACTTTGATTACGACATCACCATTGTCGGCTATGGCAATACTTTAAGTCCTGGTAATGAACAACTAAATTATCACAGTTGTCATGCAGCAAAAACATCAGGATCGCAAAATTACACAGGCATTTGCCACCCTGCGATTGAGAAAATTTTGCCACATTTTCTGCACTATCAAAATCGCCAAGAATTGCTTGCCGCATCGCGTGCATTGGATCGTATTTTGCGTTCGGAATATTTGATTATTCCAAACTGGTACAGCAATCGCCATCGCATGATTTACCGACAGAATTTAAGGCATCCTGAAATCTTGCCGCGTTATTATCATGGGCTTTCGTGGGCCATTCAAACTTGGTGGCAATCATAAAAACAGGCAACCTGAAAAACTTTCAGGTTGCCTGTTAATATTATCCCTGCATGGGCAATGCTTTTCAGGTTGCCTAAAATCTTTTATAAAACGCTATGCAAAAGACAAAACCGACAAGTTTCCTTGTCGGTTTTGTTGATTTATGGGAATTGTGTGTGGATCAGTGGATACCCTATTTCACTTGCGAATACCACGCATGTACCACGCGAGCTTCTTTTAACCACACTGCTCTTATTACAGCCTGTTCATACCACTAATAAAAGTGGTATATAGCCCACCCAATTTTGGAGGGCGGCTATAACTCACATTATTTCCACTCAATCCCAAACTCGATTATAGCCCGCCCCAATTTGGGGGAAACTATATACCACCTATTTTGCATCAAAATGATGGTAGATTAACGCTTTTTCGCAACTATTAACATTGGAACAATTTTTCTTAAACCATGTATAGATTTTCAGGTTGCCTTTATCTTTAATTCTGTCTTGTTTAAAAAGGCAACCTGAAAAACTTTCAGGTTGCCTGTTGATATTATCCCTGCATGGGCAATGCTTTTCAGGTTGCCTAAAATCTTTTATAAAACGCTATGCAAAAGACAAAACCGACAAGTTTCCTTGTCGGTTTTGTTGATTTATGGGAATTGTGTG
>JAGCOT010000042.1 GCA_017645365.1 Neisseriaceae bacterium | reverse complement strand
TACAAATGTTATAAGCATCACCATTTTTAATAATTTCATTTATTTCTTGTTGATTAAGAAGTTTTGGATTTTCGTAAATTAACTGATTATTCATTTTAAACTCCATAAAATTAAAACAGTATGGCACGGTAAAAGTGCCGTGCCATACTGTTATTGAATTTTACCTTTACGATTAGTAAGTCCTGCATTAATCAATGCATTTTTCATTTGTGTCGTTAAAGCGGTACCTTTTTCTCCACTCCAAGGTCTTGTATGACCGTGATAAGTGCCATCGGCATGTTTATCAAATACAACATATTCTCCTGTTGTTTTATCAACGCCAACCCTACGACTTGTATTATTACCAATAGGAACAGAATTATTTAAAACATCTTGTCCATTAGTTGGGGCTGGTGATTTAACATTGTTGCCAGTTCTTGAATGATATGGTGCTGGTTCATATTTTAATCCTGCCCCAGCAACATCCGTCGCAGCATCAGTTGTCTTTTCAACCTTTCTTGCTGCGGTGGCGGCTGCTTCTGCAATATCATCAGCGTGTTTTGCAACATTTCTACCTAATGAAGTAGGGCTTCTTGCTCCTATAACAGAGCCAATCGCCGCAACATTTGCCCCCAATTGTTCTGCCGAATTACTCGGTGCATAAGGGTCAGGTTGAGCGTATTGATTGCCATCACCCCAAGCACCAACAGGAACACCATATTGAGCACCATCTGCCTGATAATCTCTCGCACCAGCCGCTAATTCTTTTAAGCCACCCCACAGAGCATCAACCCAATCACTTCCGCTATCTTTGGGCGTTTCAACACTATCCCAATTACCTTGCGTCCAATCAAAATCGTGTGGTTGTTTTGCGTCTTTTGCTCCGTCAGGCAAGCCTTCGGCGTTGGGTACGGTATTCAAATAATCACGAATACGCTCAATATCGTTATCCGTTAAAGGTTCGCTAAACGGCTCATTATCCGACCAATTGGGTTCTCTATTTGGCGTTTCAGGTAGCGTTTTCGGTTTATCAGGATAAACAGGTTTGATTTTAGCAGAAGTACCATGAACTTCGTAAGTATATTCATCTCTCGCACCAGTGGGAGATGGGAAACCTCCCCCTTGCTCGCCATCATAACCGTCGGCAGGGTGAAGTTCTCTTGCTTTAATAGTTACACGATTAACGATAAACCCATCGCTTACGGTTGCAAAACGATTGGAAAAATTGGCTATTTGAGAACTATCAAATGGTCCGTGTTCCCAATATGGATGGTCATGAAAGACTTGTTCATATTGAATGTTCCCATCATAAACGCTTGTTTCGCGACCAAACGAGCCTGACACAGACGACAGCCCACCTGACAAATTGACGCTACCACGCAAATTAGTAACTTCACCGCGACCTGAACCGTAAATGCGGTATTTTTTGCCTGGTAGGTAGTTTTCAGGTTTGGTGAAGTCAGGAGCAATATCGGCAAAAGCAATATTAAACAACAAGCTAAAAACAATAGCCAAAGCAAGTTTCAGGAAGCCTGAAAGGGTTTTTTGTGCAGAGAATAAGTTTTTAATATTCATTTTCTTATCCTCCTTATCTTCTGTTTCTAATGATTTCATTAGATGGCAATTCGCCTGTTTGATTTTCTTCATTTTGAAAATCATTATTCAGGTTGGCACTGCTCGTGTTGGGGGATTGAGAAACAATATCTGCAAAATTAACTAATAGTGGGTCGGCAGTTTTCACGGTTTTAACCGTTTTAAACGGTCCAGTCCATAGAACATAATTTTCTTTGTATTGGCTTTCAAATGCTGAAACCGTCGGTTTAATCACAATTTGGCGACTGTTTTTATCAATCGCAAAATATTCAATTTTGGTTTGTGATTTCAAACTTTCGGCGTTGTATAAATGGTATTCGGTGCGACTTCTAATCGTCCCAAAAACATCGACATTCACAAATAAATGAACATCCGCATATTCGGTTGGTACAACTTGGATACCCTTTAAGAAAAGCACTGTTTGCACCAAACGCCCAAAAAATGCAGCATCTTGTGGGTTCTGAATTAAAGTTTCGTTTTTATAATCACCCAAACCGTTGATATTCAAACCCAAAGTGGCTCTTGAATTTTGACCTTCGGAGCGATTAACACTTAAACTAGGTGCATTTAAAACCGAAGTAGAAGTGGTAGTGCCTGTTAAACCATCAGCATCGGTAACAGCAGTAGTGTCGTAAGTTGGATAAGTATAGTTGGTAACCGATTTTGGCAGATTTTGATACTCGCCACGAATAAGGGCATCAACCGAATAACGACCGCCATTCAGACTACCTGAACCTTGATCGCCAATCATAGAAATCAAAACAGCAACTTTTTTGCCTTGTAAAGCATCAATTTGAAGATTTTTCACCGCAGCACGGCTTGACGCAGAAATGAGTTCTTGCTCCACCGCAAAGCGTTTGCCGCCACCATGTGCAGGAATGCCTGTTAAAGTACCACAAGCGGTGAGTGTGAAGAGAGAAAGAGATAAAGTTAAAGGAAGAACTTTCCGAGAAATCATTTCATGCAACCTGAAAGATAAGAAAAAAGAAGTTAGCGAGTTATGCTTGTTTGCTGTTTGCTGTTTGCACATAATTATACCTTGTATAACGCATTTTATCAATCCTAAATAGTTGAAAATATTAAAAAAATTGATTTTCATTACAAAAAATCAAAACCAAAAATTAAGTTTAATTTTGCCTTACGGCTTGCAATATTCACGAATGCAAATATTGTTATTTTCAGGCAATCTGAAACGGATTTTGATTGTATCAAAGAGCTGATTATAAAGAAAAATGCATGGCTTAAAATCGTATCGTTTTACTATTCAATGTTGCAATTTTGGTACTTTGAAACCTTTGCACAACCTAACTTTCTATTATTCGTCATTTCGTTCAAAATAACGAAATGTATAGATTTCAGGCTGCCTGAAACCTATCACCACACAAAAAAACACGCTCCCTGAAACTGTTTCAGGCAGCGTGTTTTTTACCAACCGCAAATCACTTCAAACCATGCAATTCTTGCACGCTTACTACGCTGGTTTTGTTCAAACTTTTCACCGCTTCGGCGACCGCTGCTCCTCCTGCGGTGGTGGTGTAGAGTGGGATTCTGCCGTTCAAAGCGTTGCGGCGTATGGCGTGGCTGTCTTTGATGGATTTTGCGTCATTATTCACCGTATTCACTGCCATGGCAATTTCGCCGTTTTTTAGGGCATCAACAATGTGGGGTCTGCCTTCTCGCACTTTGTTGATTTTTTCGCACGCTAAACCTGCGTTTTGTAGGAATGCGGCGGTGCCTTCGGTGGCACATAGGCTGTATCCTGCGGATAAAAATTCGCTCGCAATGGCTTTCAGGCTGCCTTTGTCTTCGTTTCGCACGGATAAGAAGATTTTGCCTGTGTGCGGAATTTTCTCGCCTGCACCTAATTGTGCTTTGAGATATGCTTCGGAGAAGGTTTTGCCCACGCCCATTACTTCGCCTGTGGAACGCATTTCAGGCCCTAAAATGGTATCCACACCTGGGAATTTGATGAATGGGAAGACGGCTTCTTTCACCGCAAAATATTCAGGAATAACTTCGTTTTCAAAGCCTTGCAATTTAAGGCTTTCGCCTGCCATCACCCGTGCGGCGATTTTTGCCAATGGCACGCCTGTGGCTTTGGAGACAAATGGCACGGTGCGACTGGCTCTGGGATTAACTTCTAATACATAAACCACATCGTCTTTCACCGCAAACTGCACATTCATTAAACCAACGACATTCAAGGCAAACGCCATTGCTTTGGTTTGACGGCGGATTTCGTCTTGAATTTCCGCTGATAATGAATACGCTGGAATGGAACACGCTGAATCGCCACTATGCACACCTGCTTGTTCAATGTGCTGCATAATGCCGCCGATGACGGCTTGCTCGCCATCGCACACGCAATCAACATCAACTTCAATCGCATTGTCTAAATAGTGGTCTAATAAAACAGGGCTGTCGTTCGACACTT
>JAGCOT010000041.1 GCA_017645365.1 Neisseriaceae bacterium | reverse complement strand
CCATTCTGTTTTCCATTCTTTTTGGTGCGTTTAGAGCCGCAAAAAAAGCATTTTTTGTGTTCAAAGTATTTGACCTTCCTAAAAAGCAATAATGATAAGGTGTTCAGCGTTTTTTAGCACCTTTTTTGTTACTTATGCCATTTTTCCGAATACCGCGATTCAGTTGCCGATAATCCAGCCTATCGCGAGCGTTTTTTTGCAGGCGTGCCGAATATTCCCAATAAGGAAAAAGAGAAGATGTCGATTTATCTACTCTTTGTGCAGCATCTCATTTACGCCCTAAAAAACACAGGCAAAGGGGCGATTGTTGTGCCAACAGGTTTTATCACAGCCCAAAGCGGCATAGAAAAAACCATTCGCCAAAAACTGATAGAAAACAACTGGTTACACGGCGTAGTTTCCATGCCTGCCAATATATTTGCCAACACAGGCACGCAAGTTTCTGTGGTATTTATCGACAAATCACCAGAAACAAAACGCCCAGTTTTTATTGATGCGTCCAAATTAGGCACACAAATCAAAGACGGCAAAAACCAACGCACTGTATTATCCGCCGCCGAAGAAGCCCAAATAGTCAAAGCCTTTCTGTGCCATGACAACATCGAAGACTTTTCCATACACCCAAGCGAAGAAGAAATCGTAGCCAAAAACTACTCCTTTTCCGCAGGACAATATTTTGACATTAAAATTGAACACATTCCCATTAGCCAAAGCGAGTTCAAACAAAAAATGAGCGATTACCAACAAGAATTAAGCCAACTTTTCGCCCAATCAAACGCATTAGAAAAAGAGATTTTTGCCAATTTAGAAAAAGTATTTTTGCAAGAATAAACCGTTCAGGCAGCCTGAAAAGCCATAAAATGCTAAAATTCAAATCATTAAATTCAAGAGTGCAATAATGACAAACGATTTAAGCAACACCACATACAACAGCCTAATTGCCACAATCGGCGAAGTGTTGGCACAAGGCAAGGCTTATGTTTTGCAAACGGTTAATCAAGGCATTGTGCAAACCTACTGGGCAATCGGCAAGCACATTGTTGAATTTGAGCAGGCTGGAAATGAAAAAGCCGAATATGGTTCGGATATGCTCAATCGCTTGTCTGATGATTTAACCGCACGCTATGGCAAGGGTTTTAGCCGTGCAAATGTTTTTTATATCCGCAAACTATATATGACTTATCCAAAAGTTCAGACACTGTCTAAACTTTTGTCTTGGAGCCATTTTGTAGAACTTTTGAAAATTGATGACCCATTAGAACGCAGTTTTTACCAAAAAGAGTGCGAAAACGCCCACTGGGGTGTGCGAGAACTCAAACGGCAAATGAAAAGTATGCTGTTTCAACGCTTGGCGTTAAGCAAAGACAAAAACGAAGTGATGAAATTAGCACAGGACGGGCAAATTATCGAAAAACCCGAAGACATACTCAAACAGCCGTATATCTTTGAATTTACAGGATTACCGCAACTGCCTGTTTATCAAGAAGGTGATTTAGAAGCGGCTTTGGTGGAAAATTTAAGCCAATTTTTACTGGAACTGGGCAAAGGTTTTGCTTATATCGGACGGCAACAAAATATCCACATTGCAGGACGAAATTACAAAATTGATTTGGTTTTTTATCATCGCATTCTCAAATGCTTTGTGCTCATTGACCTAAAAAAAGGCGAAATTCAGCACGAAGACATAGGGCAGATGAATTTTTACCTAAATTATTACCGTGAAGAAATGAACACGCAGGGCGACAATGAACCCATCGGCATTGTTTTGGGCAATTATCAAGACAAATTAGTAATGCAATACGCCATGCAAAATATCAGCAATCAGTTGTTTGTTAGCCAGTATCAGTTGTATTTGCCCAATCGAGAACAGTTAGAAAACGAATTTCATCGCTTTTTGCAACAAGATGAATAACTTTCAGGCAGCCTGAAAGCACTTCCCGTGCAGGGAAAATGTTATGACAAAATGCCGTAAAAACTACTGTCATTACGAGCCTTGATGAAATCAAGGCGTGGTAATCTCCCTACTACGGAGAATGGCATGACAAAAATATTTTCAGGTATTGATAAAGCAAACTTTTCAGGCTGCCTGAAACAATAAAATGCCGTAGGGTGGGTTTCCAACCCACCAAAAAACTACCGTCATTGCGAGCATAGCCAACGGATATGCGTGGCAATCTCCCAACTACGGAGAACGGACTTTGACAATACTTTCAGGCAGCCTGAAAAAGAAATAAAGGATTAAAAGATGAAGAAAGTTAAATTAAGCGAAGTGTTAGAAAGTTACATTGATTACAGGGGAAAGACACCGAAAAAACTCGGTGAAGAATGGAGTTCTACTGGATATAGAGCCTTATCTGCTTTACAAGTTAAAACAGAAGGTCTTCAAAATATGGATAAATGCTATTTTGCAAGTGAAAAATTATATAAAAAATGGATGAAAGAAAAAGTAGAAAAAGGAGATATTTTATTAACTTCGGAAGCACCTGCTGGTCAAGTTTATTACTGGAATAGCGATGAAAAAATAGTTTTAAGTCAAAGATTATTTTGCTTAAAAATCAAAAAATTGTATGACGCACAATATATTAAATATTACTTACAATCAGATATAGGACAACGAGAAATATTTAACAATAATACAGGTAGCACTGCAAAAGGAATATCAGCAAAAACATTTAATAATATAAATGTATTAGTTCGTGGTTTAGAAACTGAACAAAAAATTGCCGCCATACTTTCATCTCTTGACGACAAGATTGAGTTAAACAGTCGCATTGCAGGTGTTTTAGAGAAAATGATGCGAGAGATTTACGACTACTGGTTTGTGCAATTTGATTTTCCAGACGAAAACGGCAAGCCCTATCAATCAAACGGCGGCAAAATGGTCTTCAACCCACAACTGAAAAGAAATATCCCACAAGGGTGGGAAGTGAAAAAGTTGGGGGATTTTCTTAATAAAAAAACGGCAAAATCTAAAACAAACAATATACCTACAATAGATTTAAGTATTATGCCGTCAAATAAATTTTTCTTAACTGAATGGTCAAATGGTGAAAAATTCAAAACACAACTTATTCAAGCACAGGCAGGCGATTTGCTGTTTGGTTCAATTCGTCCTTATTTGAAAAAAGCAGGAATAATGCCTATCAGTGGCGGAGTTGGGCAAACAGTATATTTATATACCGTAACATATGAACATAATTACAACTTTTGCTTCTGTACATTAACCAGTGAAGATGTTTTTCAGCACGCAATTACAAGAAGTAAAGGTACAAGAATGCCTGTTATTGATAGCGATGAATTATTAAGTTTTCAAGTTCCATATAATGAGCAAATTGTTAAGAAATATAATGAAATCATAAATATTAAACAAACTATGATTTCATTATCCCAACAAACCCAAACCCTAACCGCCCTGCGAGATTTTCTTCTGCCCTTGCTAATGAACGGACAAGCAAGCGTTCGATAATGCTTTTCAGGCAGCCTGAAACAACAAACCGCCGTAGGGTGGGCATCCTTGCCCACCAGCAAACCGTAAGGTTTGCATAAAAAACTTTCAGGCAACCTGAAAATCAACCTGCCGTAGAGTGGATTTTCAACCCACCATTGCCATGACAGGGGCAAATCAACACAATTATTTACGCCAAACAACGCCTGACGGCGTTGCGGTGGGCTGGGAAGCCCACCCTACAACACATTTATCCGTGCAATAGAAAAAATCGTGATTAAAGAAGTGGTTGAATGGGCAGATAAAAAAATTCAAGCCACAAAACAAATTATCAACCGTGCGTAAAACCTTTCAGGCAGCCTGAAAGGCTTTTTGCATTGTCGTTCTCCTTGCGTGCGGGGATTGCCACGCCTAAACTTTGTTTAGGCTCGCAAAGACGGAAGTTTTAAATGTTTCAGGCAGCCTGAAAAAACAACAAACCGCCGCAGGGTGGGTCTTCGACCCACCAAGCAAATCGCAGATTTGCATAAAAATAAACCATTTTCAGGCAGCCTGAAAAATTGATTTTAATCGTATAATTTTTTTGGTAGGTCGAAGACCACCCTACAAAGATACAGAAATCCGCATCGTGTTTTTCAATTCACCCTATCTTGCAAAACAACACCACAGGCTACCTGAAAAATATTTGCCCTATCGGGCAAACGGTGGGCAAGGATGCCCACCCTACGGCGGAAACCACAAAAAAAACCGCAATCTTGCGACTGCGGTTTTTTATTGACTTCAACAAACCAAAGATTAGTCAAACTGGTGAGAAGTGTTGTCTTTACCAGCGGCTTTCAGAGCGGCGGCACCTGCGAAGTATTCTTTGTGGTTATCGCCAATGTCTGAACCTGCCATGTTTTGGTGTTTAACAGTAGCCAAGCCGTTGCGGATTTCGCGGCGTTGAACACCTGCCACATAAGCCAACATACCCAAATCGCCGAAGTAGCCTTTTGCCAAGTCGTCTGTGGAAAGAGCGGCTGTGTGGTAAGTCGGCAAGGTAATCAAGTGATGGAAAATGCCTGCACGAGCGGACGCGTCTTTTTGGAAAGTGCGGATTTTTTCATCAGCGGCTTTTGACAATTCGGTGTCGTCGTATTCGGCACTCATCAATTTGTTTTCGTCATAAGCGGAAACATCTTTGCCAGCGGCTTTCCATTCTTCAAACACTTGTTTGCGGAAGTTCAAAGTCCAGTTGAAAGATGGGCTGTTGTTATATACCAATTTCGCATTTGGGATTACTTTGCGGATTTGATCCATCATGCCAGCGATTTGTTCTACATGTGGTTTTTCGGTTTCAATCCACAATAAGTCCGCACCGTTTTGCAAGGAGTGAATGCAGTCCATTACCACGCGGTCAATGCCTGAACCTTTTTTGAATTGGAACAAGCCGCTTTGTAATTTGGTTGGACGAATCACTTTACCAGCGGTTTTCACTACTACATCGCCTGATTTGATTTGTGATAAATCGGTAACTTCTTCGCCGTCCAAGAAACTGTTGTAACGGTCGCCAATGTCGCCTTCTTGTGAAGAAACAGCGATTTGTTTGGTTAAACCTGCACCCAAAGAGTCGGTACGAGCCACAATCACGCCGTCATCAACGCCCAATTCCAAGAATGCGTAACGCACGGCATTGATTTTCGCAATGAAATCATCATGCGGAATGGTTACTTTACCGTCTTGGTGGCCGCATTGTTTTTCGTCTGCCACTTGGTTTTCGATTTGAATAGCACACGCACCTGCTTCAATCATTTTTTTAGCGAGCAAGTAAGTGGCTTCCACATTACCGAAACCAGCGTCAATATCAGCAATAATCGGCACAATATGGGTTTGGAAATTGTCGATTTGATCCAAAATTTCTTTTTCTTTGGCAGCGTCTTTTGCTTCGCGTGCTTTATCCAAAGCGGTGAATAACAAGTCCAATTCACGAGCGTCTGCTTGTTTTAAGAAAGTGTAGATTTCTTCAATCAAATCAGCCACCACGGTTTTTTCGTGCATAGATTGGTCAGGCAAAGGACCGAATTTAGAACGCGTGCCTGCAACCATCCAGCCAGACAAGTATAAATAACGGCGTTCGGTTGATTTGAAATGTTTTTTAATCGAAATCAATTTTTGTTGAGCCACAAAACCGTGCCAGCAACCCAAAGATTGGGTGTATTTGGAAGTGTCGTTATCGTATGCAGCCATATCACGACGCATAATGCCTGCGGTGTATTTGGCAATGTCCAAGCCTGTTTTGAAACGGTTTTGCAAACGCATACGAGCGGCAAATTCAGGGTTGAATTGACCTTCTGCTTTTTTTGCTTCTTGGATCGCCTCTTGATATTTCAATGACATAATCAAAATCCTTGTAGTGTCAGTTTAAAGAAAAATGCATCGCAAAATTTCCGATGCAACTTGCGTGGATTGTAGCGAAACTTTTTTATCTTTGCACGGGTTTATTTTCCTGATAAATCAAGCGTTTTTTTCGTTTTTTGATGCTTTGCAGGCAGCCTGAAAACAATTTTTCAAAAGCGGATATAAAAACCGCATTTTCTTCATTTTGTGTTTTCGTATTGTTTCGTTTTTGAGTGTTTTGGTGAAGAAAAAATTTTTTCAGGCTGCCTTATTCTATGGCTTCCCAATGCTCGATTTTGATTTGCAGATACTCTTGATTTTTGAAATGATTGACATACAGTTGATAAATGGCACGCACGCGTGGTGGGAATTGTTCTGTGTATCCAAACAGTAAGGCGTCTAATGATTGCCCGTCTTTATTGAGTGTGAGTTTGGAATGGTTTTTTTCTTTGCCGACCAATGTTTGATTTTCCAGCGTAAATTCATCGTAAAACGAAGGGGCGGCGAAACCTTGTCCCCAAACATGTTGTGCTAAAAGATTGGCGGTTTGAATGGTGATTAAATCTTTGCTTAAACTGCCATCGGTATTGAATTGATGAATCCATTTTTCTTGCGGCAACATTTCTTGTACGATTTCTTCAAAGGCAGCCTGAAAATCGGTAATTTGTTCGGCGTGGTTTAATGTTAATCCTGCTGCCATTGCGTGCCCACCAAAACGGCTCATAATATGTGGATAACGCTTGGCGATGGCATCTAATGCATCTCGTAGATGCAAACCGTCAATCGAACGCCCTGAACCGCGAATTTCGCCATTTTCATTCGGAGCAAAAACAATCGCTGGACGAAAAAATCGTTCTCGCAATTTCCCTGCCACAATGCCAATCACGCCTTCATGCCAATCTTCGCGATAAGCACAGATGGTGCGTTGATGATGGGATAAAGTCAAGTCTGGCAAGGTTTGATTGACTTGTTCAATCATGTTTTTCTGAATGGTTTGACGCTCTTGATTTAAACGATTGAGTTCTTCTGCATATTGCATGGCTTCGTCAAAATCGTCTGTAATCAGACATTTAATGCCAATATCCATCGTTTCTAAACGCCCTGCGGCGTTGATTCTGGGGGCGATTTTAAAACCAAAATCTTGTGTTGTGGCAGCCTGAAAAGAACATTTGGCAACTGCAAATAAAGCTTTCACGCCTACTTGCATTTTCCCTTCCCGAATACGCTTTAATCCTTGTTGCACCAAAATGCGATTGTTATGCTCCAAACGAACCACATCCGCCACAGTGCCGATGGCGACTAAATCTAAATATTTTGCCCAGTTGGGGGCAGGGCGGTTTGCCGTAAAATAATCTTCTTGCAATAACAGCGATCGCACAGCAATTAAAACATACAAAATCACGCCCACTCCTGCGGTGGATTTGCACGGAAAAGAACATTCGTGTTGATTGGGATTGACGATCACACAATCAGGTAAAGTATCGCCAGGCAGATGGTGATCGGTAATGACAATCTTAATATTCAATTCCTTCGCCCGTTTGACTGCTGCGTGTGCGTTGATGCCGTTATCTACTGTAATCAACAATGAAGCATTTTGCTGATAAGCCTTATCTACCAAAATGGGCGTAATACCATAGCCATCAGTAAAACGACTGGGGACTAAAAAATCTACCATTGCTCCCATGTCGCGTAAAAATCGAATTGCCACAGCACAAGCGGTTGCCCCATCGGCATCGTAATCGGCAACGATGATGATTTTTTCTTGTTTTTTAATCGCATCAGCAATGGTTCGAGCGGCAGCCTGAATGTTGGCTAATTGAGAAAAATGCAATAATTGACGCATATCGTATTGCGTTTCTTGCAAAGTGGCACAACCGCGAGCACTGAAAAGTCGTGCAAAAAGTTCGTCCATACCTGCATCAATGAGATTTTGATAGGCTTCTTGCGGAATGGAGCGAGTGTGAATGGTGGTTTGAATCATGATGAAGGCTCCGCCATTTGTAAGGCAGCCTGAATATCCACAGACACAATACGAGAAACGCCTTTTTCTTGCATGGTAACGCCAATCAGTTGTTGAGCACTTTCCATCGTAACGCGACTGTGCGAAATGTACAAAAATTGTGTCTTATCGGACATTTCTTCCAATAAACGGCAAAATCGTCCTGTGTTGGCATCGTCCAAAGGTGCGTCTACTTCGTCCAACAGACAAAATGGTGCTGGATTTAAACTGAATAATGAAAAGACCAAACTCATGGCAGTGAGCGTTTTTTCTCCGCCTGATAATAAATGAATGGTACTGTTTTTCTTGCCTGGTGGGCGTGCCATAATGCTGACCCCAGCAGAGAGTAAGTCTTTGTTTTCTAATGTTAAATGGGCTTCTCCGCCACCGAATAATACAGGAAAATAATGCTGCATCAAACGATTGGCAGATTCAAAGGTGTTTTGGAATAATTTTTCGCTTTCTTTGTCGATTTGCTCAATGGCTTGTTCCAATAAGGACATGGCATTGCTTAAATCTTCGTGCTGTTGCGTCAGATATTGACGGCGTTGGTTAAGTTGTTCCAATTCATCTTTGGCGGCTAAATTGACCGAACCTAATTGATTCAGCCTGCGTGATGTATCGGTGATGATTTGCGTCAGTTGTGCAGAAGATTTGCCGTGATTTTTGTCTTCGGTCAGTGTGGCAATATCGGCTGCACGGTCTTGCAGATGTTGCAAATGATGTTCTGCTGTGAGTTTGGCTTGTTGTGCTGCCAAAATGGCGGCTTGTTGTTTTTCCCTTGCATCAGGCAGCGAAGATTCTAATTGAGTAGATTCTTGGCGAGCTTCTTCAAGATTTTTTTGCTGTTGTTTGCGTTCGTTTTCGATTTCAGTCAGTTGTTGGGACAGTTGTTGTATTTGCTCTGATAAAACATCAATGCGTTGTTGGCGTTGGGTTTCGTCATCGTTGTGGTCATCGTCGTTGGATAATTGCAATTCGCCTTGTTTTTGCAACAGAAGTTCTTGACGCGTATTCAAGGCAATAAAATCTTGTTCCAAAGTTTGATATTGCTGTGTTAACTGTTGAGCATCCATCGCCGCTTGATGGGCAAGGCGTTCTTCTTGAACGATTTTTTCCTGTGCGGTATCCAGTTGTAATTTGGTTCTGGACAAAGTTTCTTCTGCGATCATTAAAGCATCTTCGGCTTCAAAAATTTGCGTGTGGGCCTCTTCGATTTTGACAGATAAAATTTCATCATCTGCTTCAATTTGGGCGATGTGAGCCAAAGTGGTTTCTCTTTCTTGAATTTTTTCGCTGCGGCGTTTTTCGGCGGCTTCGGCTTCGATTTTTTCTCGCAGAAGTTGCTCTTCATTGGTTTTGATTTGTTGCAGTAACTGCTGATGCAGTCGCTGAATTTCTTGTTCTTCTTCTACCATGCGTTCGTGTTGTTCTTTCAGGCTGCCTGAAAGTTGTTGTGCTTCTTCGATTTCAGGGTGCATGGACTCAATGATTTGCGTTAATTCTTGGACGCGATTTTGGCGTGCTAAAACGCTGTTGCTATCAAATTCGCCGTATAAAATTACGGAAAACGCATCAACATAATGTCCTTCTGGCGTAACATAACATTGAGTATCTTGCAGAAGATGTTGATTTTGTAAGGCTTCTGTGAGATTTTCGGCATACAAAATGGAATTTAACCAAATTTTCAATGCAGAAGAAAACGGTTCTGAACATTGAATTTTGTGCCATAAAGAATGCTCATGAACGGATAAAGTGCTTTCAGGCTGCCTGAAAATCCAAGAGGCTTTGCCCGATGGCAGCATGTTGATTTCTGGATTGAAATCAGGAATGAAACGCGCAAAAATTTTTTCGCCCAATACCACAGAAAGAGCGTGTTGCCAGTGAATATCCACCTGCATTTCTTGCCATAGGGCAGGGGCGTGAATATTTGGAAAATGTTGCCAAAAATCGCTTTCATCGTTTTCAGGCAACATGGCTTGCAAGGTTTGCAACTCGGTTGTCAGTGCGATGCGTTTTTTTTCTAATTGCTGTTGTTGTTCATTGGCTTGCTTTTGTTTTTCTGCCATCAAACGCAAGCGTTCAGAGGTTTCATCATAACGCTCTTGTATGGTTTCGGCACGAATGGCAAGTTGTGCCAGCAAATTTTCTAAATCAGAAAAATCAGGCGGCGTCCAATTTTCTTGATGTTCAGGGAGCCTTTCTTGCAAACGAGCTTTTTCTTGGGCGTTGCGTTGTCGATTCTGTTGATGCAAAGCGGCTTCATGCTGCCAGTGTGCCACTTTGCTTTTGGCTTCTTCATAATCTTTACTGGCTTGTTCAGCGGTGATTTTCAGTTGTGGCAGTGATTCGGACGCCAAATCACATTTCATTCGCATTTCTTCTGCTTTAAGATTCGCTTCTTCGCAACGCTGTTGTAAATCTTGACGCTGTTCTTCGTTTTCCGATAAACGCCGTTTGAGTTGTTCAATTTCGATTTGTAAAGTGGCTTCTTCTTTTTCACGCTGATGACGCATTTGGGCATGATGACGCATTTGCTCTTCCAAACGCACCATTTCTTCGCGTGCCAAAGCGTGTTGTTGATTGATTTGCGTTTCGCGAGAACGGGTGTCGTATTCTGCCATTTGCAGTTGATAAATCCGTTCATTTAACGAAGTTTGCTGGGCAGAAAGTTCATCACAGGCAGCCTGAAAACGATTATGTTCTAACTGATGCTGGTCGGCTTCGTCTAATGCCGATTGCCATAAAAGAAAATCCAAACGATTTTGTGCCAAAGTAAGTTCTGATTTAATCGACAGATAATGCAAGGCAGTTTGAGCTTGTTTTTGTAGTTTTTCAGCCTGCGTGTCCAGTTCGCTTTCGACATCGTTCAAACGATTGAGATTTTCTTTGGTTTCTCGCAATCGCGATTCGGTTTCGCGGCGGCGTTCTTTGTATTTGGAAACGCCTGCGGCTTCTTCAATATAACCACGCAATTCTTCGGGCTTGGCTTCGATGATGCGAGAAATCATCCCTTGCTCAATCACCGCATAACCTTTGCTACCAACGCCTGTTCCTAAAAATAAATCAGTAATATCGCGGCGGCGAACTTGTTGCTGATTGATAAAATACGCCGAATCGCCTGCACGATTTAAAGTGCGTTTGATGGATACTTCGGCAAATTGCCCCCATGCCCCTGATAATGCAAAATCGCTATTGTCAAAAATCAATTCAACCGATGCTCTGGACGCAGGTGGACGAGAAGTTGCACCATTAAAAATCACATCTTGCATATGTTCGCCACGCAACTGCTTGGCAGAAGACTCTCCCAAAACCCAGCGAACAGCATCAATCACATTGCTTTTGCCACAACCATTCGGACCTACAACGCCAACGCGTTGTCCTGGTACATGAATGGTGGTGAGATCCGCAAAGGATTTAAATCCAGAAAGTTTAATGTGCGTCAAACGCATGATAACGATAGATTAAGAAGATGAAAGGGCAACCTGAAAGCAGTTGAATATTTTCAGGCTGCCTGAAATGTATTATTGAGGCAGCCTGAAAATGCTTTACATGCGTGATGATTAAATACGCATCGGCATCACAATGTATTTGAAATCGTTATTATCAGGAATGGTCAGCAACATGGACTGCATTTGTGCACCAAATGCCAGTTGAACATCTTCACTGTGTAAATTACGCAAAACATCCATCAGATATTGAATGTTGAAGCTTAATTCCACTTCTTCGCCTTGATAAGCAATTTCAATTTCTTCCTGTGCTTTTTCTTGCTCGTTGTTGATACAGGTAATGACTAACAAACCTGGTTTTACAGAAAGCGTTGTGCCTTTGAATTTTTCGCTTGCCAAAATAGAAGCTCGTTCTAATGAGTCCAAGAAAACTGTGCGTGATAAACGGAAAATTTTGTTGTTGTCTTGCGGAATCACGCGTTCGTAATCTGGGAATTTCCCTTCGACAATTTTGCTGACAATAATGGTATCTCGTGCACTGAAACGCACTTGATTGTGCAAAAATTCAATGGTAATCGGCTCATTGGGGAACGCCAATAGTTTGAACAGCTCCAAAACGGTTTTGCGTGGCAAAACCAATTCTGATTTAGGCAGATTGGCTTCGATTTTGTGTTGTGCATAAGCCAAACGATGACCATCCGTTGCCACTAAACGCAACATGTCGCCATCAACTTGCATCAATAAACCATTCAGATAAAAACGAATGTCTTGTACTGCCATCGCATATTGCACTTGGGAAAGCATTTCACGCAGAACTTCTTGCGTTAAAGTAAATACAACAGAAATGTTTTCCGCAATGTCCATAGTAGGGAAATCGCGTGCATCCAAAGTTTGCAAATTGTAACGACCTTTGCCTGCTTTAACTGTCAGTTGAGTGCCTTCGTGCTCCATTTTGATGGTGGCATTATCAGGCAAGGCACGCAAAATATCTTGCAATTTTTTGGCGTTGACAGTGAGTTTGAAGTTTTCAAGCTCGCTTTTGGGACCGTCTGTGTGAATTTGAATTTCTAAATCCGTCCCCAATAATCCCACTTGTCCGTCCTGACAATCGATCAATACATTGGATAAAATCGGCAATGTGTGTCGGCGTTCTACAATACCCGTAACGGTTTGTAATGGTTTTAGCAATGCATCTTTGTTGGTTTCAAGAATAAGCATAGTGGTTTCCTAATGTTTTTTAATCATTTCGTATAAACTGTCATACTCTTTGGCAAAGTGTGCGTCTTCGCTTTTGAGTTTATCTACTGTTTTGCAAGCGTGCAATACGGTGGAATGGTCGCGACCGTTAAAACTTGCCCCAATGTCCGCCAAACTGAGCGTGGTTAAGTTTTTTGCTAACGACATCGCCATTTGACGCGGACGAGCCAAAGAGCGAGTGCGTTTTTGACTCAATAAATCATTGACGCGTAACTGATAATAATGAGCCACAGTTTGCTGAATCATTTCAGGCGTAATCAAAGTGTTGGACAAGATGATGTCTTTGAGAATGTTTTTAATCGTATAGATGTCCACAGTTCCTTTGGAATAATTGGTGTGTGCCTTGATGCTTTTGATAGCACCTTCCAAATCACGCACGCTGGCTGAAATGTTTTCAGCAATAAAATAAGCACAATCGTCCGATAAATCAATTTTTAAATTGGACGCCTTTCTTTGCAGAATTTCAATACGCATTTCCAAAGCAGGCGGTTCAATTTGTACGACTAACCCCCCTGAAAAACGCGTTTGTAAGCGTTCTGTCAAACCTTCGATGTTATCAGGACGCTGGTCGGATGTAAGAATAATTTGTTTATGATTTTCAATCAGATGATTGAATAGATAGAAGAATTCTTCCATCGTTTTGTCTTTGCCAGAAAGAAACTGCACATCATCGACAATCAATAAATCCATGCTTTGGTAATGTTTTTTGAAAGCGTCAAAATCATGATGACGAACCGCTTGCAAATAGTCTTTCATATAACCTTCGGCATGAGTGTAGTGAATGTTGATGCCTTCGTATTCTTCTGCGACTCGATGGGCAATGGCTTGTGATAAATGAGTTTTCCCCAAGCCTGTGCCACCGTAAATGCAAAGGGGGTTATGATCGCTTTTGCCCAAATCCATACAAACACTTAACCCAGCGGAAAACGCCAGTTGATTGGCGTTGCCCATCACCAGATTATCAAAAGTATAAGCTGGATTAAGTTTAGACGGACGCGTTTTTTGCATGGTCCGTTTGCTTGTTGATGATTTTTTAGCAGATGATTCTTCTGCTGTTGCATCGAGAGTTTCATCAGCAGGTTTTGGTGAATCATTTGATGAAGGTGTTGCTGATGTGTTTTCAGCTTGCCTGTTGGTCAGTTGAATTTCGCTTTTAATGGAGCCTTTACCCTTTTTGAGTAGGATTAAAGATGTATTTGGGGCAACCTGATGTTGGAAATCATGAATGGTTTTAAGATAATAAGTTTGCACAAATCGCATGGCAAATTCATTAGGGGCAAAGACTGTCCAAACGCCATTTTCATCTTCATCAACTGTTAAAACAGAAACCCACATCGCCAGCTGATGATGTGGAATATTCTCTTGCATATAGAGCAAACATTGCGACCAGAATTCAGATAATGCCATCATTTTGAGTGTTGAAGAAAATGAAACTAAAAATAAAAAACCTAAAAATATTTGTAAGTTAAGATGTGCATTATAGCCGATACTCTTCCGTATGACCATCGGATTTGTACTTGACAAATCTATCAAAATACGGTGAAATTAACCGTTTTATGACTAAATTTTTATAGGAATTATTGATTATGAAACGCACATTCCAACCTTCTGTGATTCGTCGCAAACGCACGCACGGTTTTCTTGTTCGTTCTCGTACCCGTGGTGGTCGTGCGGTGTTGGCAGCACGCCGTGCCAAAGGTCGTAAACGCTTGGCAGTTTAATTTTGAGCTGCACATTCAGTAAATCGTATCGATTGCTTAAGACGGATGATTTTTCATCCGTTTTTGCATTGCGTCATCGCTTGGTATTGGGTTCAATTTGGGTATTTAGTGCAGAAAATAATTTGCATCACTCGCGTTTGGGTTTGGTTGTGAGTAAAAAATGTGCCCGCAAAGCGGTGGATAGGAATTTAATGAAACGCTGTTTGCGTGAATGGTTTCGCTTAAATGTTTTCAGGCTGCCTGAAAAAGATTTCATTATTCAAGTACGCCAGCCATTCACAAGACAGGATTTCCCAGAAATTGAAAAAAAATTGCGGCGGTTATATTTGCCAACACTGTCATGATGAAAAAGTTTGCATTATTTTTGATTCGTTGTTATCGAAGTGCGATTAGTCCGCTGTTTCCGCCATGTTGTCGCTATGCACCTACTTGTTCAGAGTATGCGTTAGAGGCCATTCAGCGTTTTGGTTTTTGGCGTGGTGGATATTTGGCATTGCGGCGTATATTGAAATGCCATCCATTAGGGGGAAGTGGATACGACCCTGTCCCAGAGTCTTTATATTCGGAATCATCTTATGGAACCAAAAAACAACAGCAATAATCTGATTATTTTTGTGATTGTTGCTACGCTTATTTTGTTGGGTTGGAATTGGTTATTTCCACCAGCACCACCGCAACAGCAAGAATTGTCCGCAAGCACACAATCAGCAACGACTGTGCAGGCGAAAGAAGACAGCCTGAAAGACGGTCAGTTGATTTCAGTGAAAACAGATGTTTTCGATTTGAAAATTGATGTAGAAAGTGGTGATATTCGTCATTTGGTGTTAACGCGTTACGATTCTTCTACCGACCAAGAAAAACCTTTTACGCTGTTGTCCAACGACAAAAATATTTATGTGGCACAAAGTGGTTTATTGGACGCACAGGGGCAATATTTGAGCACCCCTTTTCAGGCTGCACAAGAACAATATATTTTGCAGCAGGATACTTTAAGCGTGCCTTTGACCGCAGTTTTGCCTGACGGTACAACAGTAGTCAAAACTTATACTTTCACCAAAGGCAGTTATTTAATTGGTGTGAATTATCAAATTCAAAATCAATCGGCAACGCCAATGCAGTTATCTGCAATGTATCGCTTATTGCGAGATGATACAAAACCAGAAGGTGAAAGTTATTTTACTTATACCTATACAGGTCCAGTTTTATATACGCCAGAAGGGAAATTTGAAAAAGTTTCTTTTGAAGACATTGCGAAAAACGACGCAGAATACACTAAAACCGCTAATACAGGTTGGTTGGGCATGATTCAACACTATTTTGTGTCTACATGGATTTTGCAACCCAAAGGTCAAAACAGCGTTTGTACGCAAGGGAATTGCCAATTTGATTTTGCTCGCCGTGATAAAGATGGATTGTATTCCGCAGGTGTCGTGGTTCCTTTGGCACCGATTGCGGCAGGACAAACATTGCAAGCACCGATGCATCTGTATGCAGGTCCGCAAGAATACAATGTCGTAACCAAAGTTGCTGACCAACTTGCTTTGGTGAAAGATTATGGCAAAGTACATTTATTTGCTTCGCCGTTGTTTTGGTTGTTACAAAAATTACATCAATTTGTGGGCAACTGGGGTTGGGCAATTATTCTTTTGGTGATTATTGTCAAAGCGATTTTGTATCCACTAAACGCAGCGGCATTCCGTTCGATGGCGAAAATGCGTGCGGTTGCTCCAAAATTACAAGCTTTGAAAGATCAATATGGTGATGACCGCATGAAAATGCAGCAGGAAATGATGGCGTTGTATAAACGCGAGCAAATCAATCCATTGGGCGGTTGTTTGCCGATGTTGCTTCAAATTCCTGTATTTTTAGGTTTGTATTGGGCGTTGTTAAGTTCAGTGGAATTGCGTCAGGCACCATGGATTGGCTGGATTCAAGATTTAGCACGCCAAGACCCGTACTTTATTCTGCCTTTGGTGATGGCAGGCACCATGTTTTTACAAACTTATTTAAACCCACCACCTACTGATCCCATGCAAGCAAAAATGATGAAAATCATGCCAATTATTTTTTCGGTAATGTTTTTCTTCTTCCCTGCGGGTTTAGTGTTGTATTGGGTTGTGAATAATATTTTGTCGATCATTCAACAATGGTACATCAATCGACAAATTGAAAAGCAAGCCAAGCATCATCAGTTCGGATAAAAGTTTCAGGCTGCCTCAATGGGCAGCCTGAAATGATAATAAGGCATTGTTTTGCGTATGTTTCAGGCAGCCTGAAAGAGAAAAAACACTGTACAGTGGGCAGTTGCTGCCCACCGTAACGAACAAAATAGTTTCAGCCTGCCTGAAATTTTTGTATAAAACGCTTTTATCAACTGCGTGGGTATTCATTGTCTAACCTACACTTGCCCTGCATCCAATACAGAGTTCAACAGATAAGGTTGTTTGATTTGACTTTTCAATCATTCAAAAAAGCGCTTCAAGTTCGTTTGCGTGCATACAGTATTCTTATCATAGTGCTGATGATATTGGCACAGTGTTTGGCGTTGCAATGGTTTGGATTTGAATTGATAACGCATTTTACATTGCACGCTGCGGTGTTGGTTTTGATAGGCAGTTTTGCTTTTTCGTGGCGTTGGCGTTTAGGTTTGTGGGCGGTTGTAACGATGGTTTTATTATGGGTTATGCAACCTTTTTCAGGCAGCCTGAAAACACCATTAAGCCACAGTATGATGGTGTATAACATTCAGTTTGATAACGACCATAAAAATCACGAAGTGTCTTTTTTATCACAAATGGATGCTGATTTTTTGGCACTGATTGAAATGGGGTCAAGTGAATGGCAACAAGCGTTTTCTTCATTGAAACAGCGTTATCCCGAAGCTTGCGGACATGATTTAGAAAGCCCCTTTGCCATGCAATTGATGTCGAAAAAACCTTTATTGGCTTGTCAGGTAGAGTTCGTAGATATTTATCCGTATATTCGTGCCGTTTTGTCGCCACAACAAACGGTGTTTGTTTTACATCCGCCGCCGCCGATTAACCGCGAATTAGCCGAAGACCGCCAGCGATATTTTGAAAAACTTGCGACAATTATTGGTCAGGAAAACAATGCTGTATTAGTAGTGGGCGATTTGAATAACACGCCGTTTTCGCCAGTGTATCGCCGTTTTGTTCAGGCTGCCCAATTACAAGAAAGTATGAAGTATGGCACGCCTACATGGAAACCGTTTTTGTTGCCCATTGACCGAGTATTGCACCGTCAAGTTATAATCAAAACCTCACCATTGCATTGGCAATATTCCGACCACCGTCCGATTTGGATTGAGTGGCAGCCTGAAAAATGAGATTAAAAATGTATTCATTCACTTTACATCAAACAGACGGATATGCACGCCGTGCTACTTTGCAACTGAATCACGGTGCGATTGAAACTCCTGTATTTATGCCAGTTGGAACTTATGGTGCGGTTAAAGCCATGAGTCCACAACATTTGCACGACATTCATGCCCAGATTATTTTGGGTAATACCTTTCATTTATGGCTTCGTCCAGGCATGGATATTGTGCGTGGATTTGGTGGATTGCATGATTTTATCGGCTGGAATAAACCGATTTTGACGGATTCAGGTGGCTTTCAAGTTTTTTCTTTGGCGGATATTCGTAAGATGACCGAAGAAGGGTGTACATTTAAAAGCCCATTGAATGGGGATAAATTGTTTTTGTCGCCAGAAATTTCGATGGAAATTCAAACGGCGTTGAATTCAGATATTGTCATGCAGTTAGACGAATGTCCAGATGGTAATTCCGATAAAAAAACAGCCGATTTATCATTAGAATTAAGTTTGCGTTGGGCAATGCGTTCCAAAGATGCGTTTGAGCGATTCAATAATCCGAATGCGTTGTTTGGCATTGTTCAGGGAGCCTTATTTGAAGATTTGCGACAAAAATCTTTGGAAGGTTTAATGGAAATTGGTTTTGATGGTATTGCGATTGGTGGATTGTCCGTTGGAGAGCCTAAACCTGAAATGTATCGAATGTTGCGTGCATTGGCTCCGATGCTCCCTGAAAATAAACCGCATTATCTAATGGGAGTGGGTACGCCAGAAGATTTGGTATATGGCGTGGCACATGGAATTGATATGTTCGATTGCGTGATGCCAACACGCAATGCACGCAATGGTTGGTTATTTACGCGTTTTGGCGATTTGAAAATTAAAAATGCCATACACAAGCAAGACCATCGTCCGATTGATGAAAGTTGTGATTGCTATACTTGCCAACATTTTTCTCGTGCTTATTTGCATCATTTGCATCGCACAGGGGAAATTTTGGGGGCACAACTGAACACTATACACAATCTCTATTATTATCAAAGGCTGATGGCAGAAATTCGTCAAGCGATTGAAAATAAAAGTTTTTCGTCTTTTGAAAAAACATTTCACGAAAATCGAGCTCGTGGCGTCTAACATCTTGACATGGCCAATACAACATTTAAAATCGCTGTTTGAAGAAGTAAAACAGTATGAAATCCGATGTCGCGTTTTTATATTTCACAAAATATTCAGGAAAAAACCGTTTTCAGGCTGCCTGAAAACATTGTGCGTCATGTCAAAGTTCTTCGTTTAAAAGAAAATGATGCGATTACGCTGTTTAATGGTGATGGTTTTGAATATCACGGCATTTGTCATTTTGAAAATAAACGCGAAGTTTTTGCGGAAATTCAATCACAACAAGCCATATCAAGAGAATCATCTTTAAATATTGTTTTAATACAAGCCATTTCAACTGGCGAACGCATGGATTGGACCATACAAAAAAGCGTAGAATTAGGCGTTTCACGGATTATTCCAATGGTAACCGAACGCAGTCAGCATTTATCTTCTGAACGAGCTGAAAAAAGAGTAAAACGCTGGCAAGAAATCATTATTTCCGCTTGCGAACAGTGCGGTCGCAATGTTTTACCAACCATAGATGGGGTGATGTCTTTGCCAGAAGTTTTGCAGCAGAAAATTGGGGAAACGCGTTTTTTGCTTTCTCCGCGTGGCGAAAAACAAGAACGAACCATCACGCCTCCTACGCCCATCACTTTATTAGCAGGGGCAGAAGGCGGACTTTCTTTGCAAGAGGAACAACAAGCCATTGATGCAGGTTTTATTCCACTACAATTAGGAAAGCGTATTTTGCGAACAGAAACAGCAGCATTAACCGCACTGGCTTATTTGCAAACACGCTGGGGGGATTTTTAATAATTTACTTAATAAAAAATCATGCTTGATTTCAAATTAAGTAAATGCTAATATTAGGGGCTATGGATATGAAAGAACTTTCTCCTTTGGTAGCTTCTTCCGAAGAAGCGGCACGCTTTTTGCAAACTTTGGGCAATCCTAATCGTTTGATTATTTTGTGTAAATTATTGGACGCAGAAGAAATGTCGGTTACCGCTTTGCAAAAAGGTTTCGACATCACACAATCTGCCTTGTCGCAACATTTGGCACGCATGCGTGAAGAGGGGTTAATTACCTATCGCCGCGAAGCACAAACGCTGTATTACAGCATCGCTGATGAGAAAGTTCGCAATGTCATTATGGTGTTGAAAGATAATTTTTGTCCGCATGGGTAATTATTTTCAACAAATTTTCATGAATATACAAAGGATTTAATCAGCATGGGTGTTAAAACCATTTCCGCAAGCGAAGCAAAACGGTTGCAAGAGCAAGGTGCCATTATTGTGGATATTTGCAGTGGCGATGAATACAAAAACAAACATATTGCTCATTCAAAATCTATTCCCATTGATGAATTAAAAAATCAAACACTTCCTGAAAATCAAGTGGTGATTTTTTCTTGTTTAAGTGGTTTACGCACTAAAAACAATGCTGATGTATTGCAACAATGTGCTTGTTCTTGTTCCGAAATTTATTTGTTAGAAGGCGGTTTGCGGGCTTGGGAAAAAGCAGGTCTCCCCATTGAAGAACGAGAAGGCGGCACGGTTTTGGACATTATGCGTCAAGTACAAATTGTCGCAGGCAGCCTGATTTTATTAGGGGCTGTTTTAGGTTGGCTGGTATCCCCTTGGTTCTTTTTGATTTGTGCTTTTGTGGGGGCAGGCTTGCTTTTTGCAGGGATTACAGGGTTCTGTGGTATGGCCGTTTTATTGATGAAAATGCCATGGAATCGAATTTGAACACTCTTAAATTAGGAGGATTTTAATATGAAAAAAAATGTTGGCGGTATTGACCGCATTTTGCGTATTTTGGTTGGCGTGGCTTTAATTGCCTTAACCTTAACCAAAGTGATTGGCATCTGGGGTTGGATTGGTGTTGTGCCATTGGCAACAGGTTTAATTAGTTTTTGTCCTTTATATCCATTATTGGGCATCAATACTTGTAAAAAATCGTAATATCGGTTTTTGTTTTTATTGGAAGAATTGAATATGTCTCAACATGATTATCAAGCATTAACCACTGAATTAAACAGCAAATTGGCAGAGTTTCGTAAAGAAATTCCTGAAACCATGAAAGGTTTTGGTCAATTAGCACAAGCAGGTTTAGCAGAAGGTGCATTAACTGCCAAAGAAAAAGAATTGATTGCATTGGCAATAGGTATTGCCGCTCGTTGTCAAGGTTGTTTGGGTTTTCATGCTAAAGCATTGGTAAAATTGGGCTGCACACGCAAAGAATTGATGGAAATGTTATCCATCGCTGTTTATATGGGGGGTGGTCCATCTTTAATGACGGCGGCAGAAGCTGTATTGGCTTACGAAACATTTGGTGGCGAAAAAGCGGCTTCTTAAAATTTCTTTTTTAAATAAAAGGTACCCTGAAAATTATTTTTCAGGGTGCCTTATTTAAACATTTATTGATTACGCTTTTTATTTGGATTAGAATTATCAACTATTGTTGTTTTTATTCAAAAGCAAACAGTGTCATTGAAAAAATGCTGAACTCTTTTGATAAAATAGCACTCTCTTAATAATGATTTCAGGCTGCCTGAAAATTTAATATAAGGAATTGCGTTATGAAAAAAGTATTCTTAACCGCTCTTTTGACCACGATGTTGACAGCTTGTGGCACAGGGACAGTGATTGGTCAAGATGGTTTAACAGACCAAGCTCGCTGGCACAAATGGGATAAAGTTATTTTTAATAAAGATCGTGGCACATTTCCAGATTTAGCTTCTTTGCGTGAAGTGAAATCAGGCATGACAAAAGACCAGCTGTATTATTTATTAGGTCGTCCTCAATATCATGATGGTCGGCGTCCAAATGAATGGAATTACTTATTTCATTTCCATACCAAAGGGCAGGGGACAGACAATGTTACAACTTGCCAGTTTAAAGTAACATTCGATAAAAACAACTTTGCACGCGGTTTCTATTGGAATCCAGTAGATCCAGATAATGCCGATAGTAATGTTGTTTGCGGTTTTGCTGGTAAAGAATTGCAACGCTATACTTTGTCTGAAAAAGTTTATTTCGTTTTTGATAAAGATCGTCGTGATGAAATCAATCAAGGTCGCCGCGAAGTAGAGGAAGTCGCTGCTAAAATCAGTCAATTTGATGATTTGACTTCTATTCAGGTGTTGGGCTTTACCGACCGCATGGGCTCTGATGAATACAATGCGGCGTTGTCCACTCGTCGTGCTGAAACAGTGCGTCAATATTTGATTGGTTTAGGCTTGCCTGCGGCTTTAATTCATGCAGAAGGTCGTGGTAAAAGTTTTGAAATGCAATGCGATGACTCGTTGCCACGCACAGAAAAAATTGCTTGTTTGCAAAAAGACCGTCATGTTCAAATCATCGTGAATGGTTCAGGTTTGCTTAATCAAACAGGGGCTCAATCAGGGGCGAAAGCAACAGAAATCGTAGAAGGTTCTGTGATTCAACCTTAAAATTGCTTTGATAACGATAAAAAACCAGACTTTACCGTCTGGTTTTTGTTTAAAATAAACAATTTTGACGACTTAACCTTTTGGATTGTTTTATCCATCATGAAAAAAATATTTGCTTTCTTTTGTTTGCTGTTGAGTTTTCCGCTTTGGGCACAGGTAGATCCATCCAAATTATTGCCACCATTGCAGGCGTTTGCTCCCAAGTTGATGATGGCAGAGCATGGAGCAACTTTGGATATTGCTATTGCCGATGGATATTATTTGTATCGCCAAAAAATAATCGTCAAAAGTAATCCTGAACAAGTTTTTTCAGAAATCATCACGCCACAAGGGACGATGAAAGAAGACCAATTTTTTGGTAAGCAAGAAATTTATCGTCATGCGGTGAGTGTGCAGTTACCTTTGAAAGATACACAAAATGTTGGATTGCTGCGTGTTGAAGTCCAGTTGCAAGGCTGTGCTGATGTGGGTATTTGCTATCCACCTACAACGGCTGTTTTTACCATCAACAGTACGGGCGTGTTTATGCCTGATAACGCTCCCAGTAAAAAAAAAACTTCTTTATTCTTATCGCAAGGCGAAGACAGGCAGCCTGAAAACGCATCAAGGGCTAAACATTCAGGCGGATGGAGTTTATCCGCCTTTTTTCTTGCGGGTTTAGGATTAAGTTTTACCGCCTGTATGTATCCTTTAATTCCGATTGTTTCCAGCGTGGTTTTGGGGCAAGGGAATGTCAGTCGTCGTCGTGCTTTTCTTTTGTCGTTGATTTATACACAAGGATTAGCACTCACTTATGCCATTGTCGGCGTGTTTGCAGGGCTTTCTGGTTCTTTATTGACCATGCGATTGCAACAACCTGCTGTGATTTTAACGGCCGCAGCCTTAATGGTTTTATTAGCCCTATCCATGTTTGGCGTTTTTTCCATACAAATGCCACAAAAAATCAGTCAGTTTTTTGCTGAAAAAAGTGCCCATCAACAAGGTGGAAAAATATTGTCTGTTTTTTTGATGGGGGCATTTTCGGCTTTGATAGTAGGTCCCTGTGTTGCACCGCCTTTGGCTGTTGCATTAGGTTATATTGGCAGTACAGGTGATGCAGTTAAAGGCGGATTGGCTTTATATGTGATGGCTTGCGGTTTGGGTATTCCGCTGATTTTGGTTTCGGTGTTTGGTGCCCATATTTTGCCCAAAGCAGGTGCGTGGATGCGTGCGGTACCTATTTTCTTTGGTTGTTTGATGCTGATTGCAGCAACTTATATGGCTGCACCTTATTTACCGCGTTTATTGGTGATTGCGATTTATGTTTTGATTATTTTAATTCCAGCAGGATTGTTGTTGAATCAATCGCGTAAACTTTCAGGCAGCCTGAAAACTGTGAGTATTCTCATAGCATCTGTGTTGATGATGACATCATTCACTCTTGCATATGTGTTAACACAGCCCAAATCGGTGGTGGCAGAGCATTTGAATATTTGGACACCTACTTATCATGCGGAGAATCGAATTGTTGATGTTGATGTATTGAAAAATAAAATTCAGCAGGCTTTTGCGGAAAATCCGCACAAACCTGTGGTGATTGATTTTTATGCAGATTGGTGTGTTTCTTGTCAGGAGTTGAATACACGCACTTTATCGCAAGAAAAAGTTTGGCAAACCATAGACAAAAATCGTTTTTTGACGATAGATGTTACAGAAAATACCGAAGCTCATCAAAATCTGTTGAAAGAATATGGTTTATTTGGACCACCTGGTTTATTTGTTTTAACTTCACCAACAGAACATAGCGAAGCCCTGATTGGTTTTGTAGATGCAGAGGAATTGATTCAATGGTATCAAAAACATTTTTCAGGCAGCCTGAAAAAGCAATAAGCAAGCAATATCGCCCAGTGCATGCATTGCCACACCAAACCACCGTGTTTGACATTATGTGGTATGCCCGCTGGGGTTTTGTACTCATACTGACTATTTTGTGCATTGCTTCGCCTGTATTGCATGAATTCTTCAAAATTCCATTGATACCGATATGGTTGGTTTTGTTTTTTGTCATCATTTTGAATGTTGTTTTTTACTATTTAAGGAAAAAAACCAATATTCATATTGTTTGGCTGTTGGAATTTGCCATTTTGGCAGACATATTGGCATTGAGCGAATTGTTGGTTTTTACTGGTGGAACCAATAATCCACTGATTTTTTTATTTTTATTTCATTTGGTGGTTGCAGCCCTAGTTTGTCCTAAATCGTTTTCTTGGCTGATTGCCATGATTACTTCTGCCATTTATTTTGCTTTGTTTTTTGTGCATTTGCCATTGCCGTTGGTTAGTCGTTATGCTGATTCTCTTTTGCATATTCATTTGATGGGCATGTGGCTAACATTCTTGATTTCTGCGGTATTGATTACCGCTTCTATTACCTACTTATCAAAATCCATTCGGCATCATGAGAGGCAACTGAATCAAGCGTATCTTAAACAGCAAGAGCATGAATATTGGTTGAAAATCGGTATGAGTGCTGCCAACATAGCTCATCAACTGTCTACGCCATTAAACAGCATGATTTTATTAAGTCAAGAAATGCAATCGGAACACGCATTGACTGAAAATGTACAGAATGATTTTTCCTTGTTAGATACACAATTACAGCGTTGTAAAACCTTATTGCAGCAATTAAAATACTCCTCCGAAGGTGGTTGCAAACAAATTTGGCTAAATCAAACTTTAAAAGAGCAACTTTCTCAATGGCATAATTTGCGTCCAGATGCCCATTGCACTTGGCATTGTGAGCCCAATCAAGAAGATGTTTTTGCTTGGTTAGACGATGCCTTTTGGGGGGCGTTTTTGAATATTCTCAATAATGCTGCTGATGCTGGGAATGGTGAAGTGGATTTATACACTCGCTTTTTGCCAGATAAAACTTGGGAAATTGGTTTGCATAATCGGCAAGGTTTTTTGAGTAGTGAACAATTACGCAAAGCGGGGTTGGATATTCAAGAAAGTGATAAACCTGCTGGTTTAGGGTTGGGGGTGCGTTTGTCGCACGCCACCTTATCAAGGCTTTCAGGCAGCCTGACATTATCTAATCACGAAGAGGGCGGCGTATTTGCACGCATTACATTGCCATTGATTACGGAAATATCATGAAACATTTTTTGCTTATTGATGATGATGAAACTTTTGCAAGTTTATTGCAACGCGGTTTTAAAAGGCGTGGATTAACACTTGTTTGGGCGAAAAATCGTGCAGAAGCATTGGCGTTGGATGATCCCTTTGACGGCATTGTGTTGGATTTGAATTTGGACCATGAAAGCGGGTTGCGTTTATTGCCAGAATTGGTGCAACATTTTCCTGATAGTAAAATTATTATTCTGACTGGTTTTGCCAGCATCAGTACTGCTGTGAAAGCCATTAAAATGGGGGCGGTTCAATACTTACAAAAACCTGCGGATATTGATGCTATTTTGAACGCTTTTTATGGTGAAAGTGCCGAAAATGATTTGGAAATTCCCACAGAACAGCCGTCATTAAAACGCATGACTTGGGAGCATATTCAATATACACTGGAAAAAAATAACGGCAATATTTCCGCAACCGCACGGGTTTTGGATATGCACCGCCGCACTTTGCAAAGAATGTTGGCGAAAAAACCTGTGAAAAAATAATTCAGGCAACCTGAAATAAGGGAGATCATGGATGAGTACATTAAAATTTACCAAAATGCACGGATTGGGCAATGATTTCATGATGATTGATGCCATCAATCAAACATTTGTTCCAGAAGCACAAAAAGTGATTCAATGGGCAAATCGTCATACTGGTGTTGGTTTTGATCAGTTGCTCATGGTTGAAAAAGCTCATGACGATGCTTGTGATTTTCGCTATCGTATTTTTAATGCCGATGGTGGTGAAGTAGAGCAATGCGGTAATGGAGCGTGTTGTTTTATGAAATTTGTGCAAAATCACGGTTTGACCGATAAACAACAACTCACAGTTGAAACCGCTCGTGGCATTATTATTTTGCGTTCGTCTGAAAATGGGCTGATTACCGTTAATATGGGGCAACCGCGTTTTGAGCCTGATGAAATTCCCTTTATTCCAACTTCTGCCGAAGATGCTAAACGATTGACCCATATAGTTGTTTCAGGAACACTGTCATTGCCTTTGGTGTGTGTGAATATGGGTAATCCGCACGCTGTGATTTTGGTGGAAGATGTAGATCAAGTGCCAGTGGCACAATGGGGAAGCGTTTTAGAAAGGCATGAACAATTTCCACAACGCGTGAATGTGGAATTTATGCAAATCATTGATAAAACACATGCTCGTTTGCGTGGTTTTGAACGCGGAGTAGGCGAAACGCTGGCGAATGGTACAGGGGCTTGTGCAGCCACTGTGGCAGGGATTCGTTTGGGACTATTGGACGACCAAGTAACCATCAGTCAAACTGGTGGTGATGTGTTGATTAGTTGGCAAAATCATCAGGAAGTTTTGATGACAGGTGATGCAACTACTGTTTTTGAAGGAGAAATCACACTATGAAAACCACTAAAATAACGAAAAAACAAGAAGGTGTTTTGCAATTTTTGCAACAGCACCCTGAATTTTTATTAGAAAACGCCCAATTATTAGGCGTGCGTTCGATTGATAGCAAAATTCGTACATTCAGTGAAGCACAGTTGGCATCGGCAGAAAAAGAAATCAATACCATCGCACATCATATGGCGGTGATGACAGAAAATACCACGCATAATGTTCATGTTTTAAAAACCATTATTGATTTAGGTAGGCAACTGGCTTACAGCAACACCATCAGGCAAACACTGAAAATCATTTCAGGCAGCCTGAAAGATGGTTTTTCTTTGCATGACTTTGCTTGTTTATTGTTGATAGATCCACAAAAGAAAACATCTTTGCCAGAAGGTTTCAGGCTGCCTGAAACCCATGCAGCGTATGCCAAGCTTAAATCATTAACATCACCTGTCAGTGGCACTCGTTTATTGCATCGCAGTTTAAATGAAATGCTTTCTAAAAATCACGAAAACGAAAGTTATTTGCATTTGCCGATTCGTTTTGCGGATAAAACCATTGGTGCTTTGATTATCGGACATACGGATCCACGCCATTTCCCCAAAGACGCAGAAACAGAATATGTTGCTTTGATGGGTGAATTGATTGGTGCTGCTTGGGCTCGTATTTTAGGATTAAGCCAAACGACGAGTAAAGGCACCCTGAAATGACGCATTGGATTGTTGTTTTTTATATTGCTTTTTTTGTAGCATTTGCATTGCGGTCGAAACATTATCACTGGTTGGCAGGGGCATTATTTTTATGGGTAGGATTTATTCTGATTGGAACGCGTCCTTTAAGTTGGTTTTATAGCAGTCAGGTTTTTTTGCATTTGCCCTATTTGATGATTGCTTTATCCAGTTTCTTTTTTTTCGTGCAGGATTGGCACTATCATTCGCAGAAAAAATGTTTTTATAGCAATGCCAGTTTTGCACTGACTTTTTTTGCGATAGCGGGATTATTACAACATTTGGCATTTTTAATCATCACGCTGATCAGCAGTTTAATGAGCAATAATTTCATAGCCCAGCATGTTTACCATACGCAAATGACCTTGTATTTTCTGCAACCTGTGTGGTGGATTGTGGTGCATTTTGTGCTGATGGGCTTTTTTTGGACATTTTGTCGTTATCGGATAGAACCGTTGATTCGCATTCGTTGGGATGATTTGGGAACGGTTTTTCTGATGGCATTAAGCATTAATTTATTGACTGACTTGGTATTTTTACTGGATTTTTCCGCTCGTTGGTCATAGTGGATAAAAAAGCGTTTCAGGCAGCCTGAAAATATTTTCTACATAAAAATGTGTGATGATTTCAATTTAAATGTTTAGATAAATGCATTTAATTGATAAAACTTTGATATAAATCAAACTTTTTATATTGACAAAAAAAAAAAAAAAAGCATTATAATAGCGGACATTGATTGATGAAGATCATCAATATTTTCAGTAGGGGTAAAATTGGTTGGCTAAAAGGTGAAAATTGAAACGAAACCAAAAAACATGTCGTTACCAATTGGAAAACTGGAAATTTTGAATGCTTTAATCTTAAAGAACAGGAGAACTTGAAAATGAAATCCGTTAAAAGCATAATGATTGTTTTGGCATTCATTTCAGTCTTCTTTATATCTAATGTTTTATATGGGGGTTCTTTTGTGAGCGAAACTACCAGTAATAATGATGTTGATTTTGCGAAAATTGCAAAAAAAATCAAAAGAAAAGAAGCAAAACCTCCAATGCTATTATCTGGCGATTGGCGAGAACAAGGCACTGATGTTTCAAAATATTTGGGGCTGTATTAGATTAGCCCAAAAAATTGTTAAATTCCACACCATTTTCGCAATGTTTTGAGTTGCTGTTTTGGTGTCCCATAGTTAAATCTAAACTCACATTCTTTCAAGAAAAGTGGGAAAGATTTGCGGTCAATG
>JAGCOT010000040.1 GCA_017645365.1 Neisseriaceae bacterium | reverse complement strand
ATTGACGCAAAAAATGACGGTTACAGGCACAGCGGAAGCAGGGGCTACGCTGAACATTACCGTTGGTGGCAAAACAGTCAATGCGACCGCAGGTTCAGATGGTCAATATTCTGCAACGGTAGATGTTGCACGCACCAATACGACTCATCGCGAAAACATCACGGTGAAGGCCACCGATAAAGCAGGCAATAGCAATTCATTCAGCGGTCAAACCGCCGAAGTGCCAGCAACACTGAACAATAAATCCATTGGCTTAAAATTAGCCAATGATACTGGCTCTTCAAACAGTGATGGTATTACCAAAAACAGTACATTCAATGTTTCTAATACCAATGGCAAAGATTGGATTTGGCGTTTAGATGGTGGTAATTGGAGCAGTAAACGCACAGGCGATGGGCAAATTACTGGCATTACTGGCGACAAACAGCATCGTGTGGAAGTCGCTTTTACCGAAGATGGCAAAAATCCTGTTTCAGGTACGCCACAAGGATTTAATTTTACTTTGGATACCACTGTTGCCAAACCTACCAATGTTCAATCTGAATACAATAATGGCGTATTTAAGGTAACTGGGCAGGCTGAAGCTAACGCTACACTTAAACTAACTGTTGATGCCACAAGCAAAACAGTAAGCGTAGGTAGCGATGGTAAGTTTTCTGTCGATTTCAATATTGCACAAGGCAATACGGATCACCGACCAACCATTAAAGCCACTGTTACGGATAAAGCAGGCAATGTGAATAGCGATTACACTGACACTGGTGCCAATATTCCGAAATTGCCTGTCAGTGACGACAAAGTTGCCAAAGCACGCAAAGCGATTGCAGATTTACAAGCTGCTGTTACCAAAGCAGAACAAGACGGCACGGTGGAACACAATGAGTATGACAACTTAAATGCCTTGCGTGATGCTGCCAAAGCAGCGGTTCAAGCAGTTGGCACAGGCGATTCTGCATACAATAGCCTGAAAAATGATTTGAATAGTGTAGCCAATTATGTGCGTGGAACGACATTTGAACATGCAAAAGATGTCATGGGAACATACAATAAAACCGTTACTGGCACTTCTTCGTATAGTGCAAGCAATGCCCAAACGATTATCGATGTAGTCAATACAGCACGCAGTATGAATAATCTGACTGAAATCACTCGCATCAATGATTCTGCTGTCAATAATTGGACACAAGCGGGGGCAAATGCCAATAAATTGGAACATAACACCAGTAATTCAACAGGTTCAAGTATCGTTTATCAGTCATCTGGAACTACCCATAATCCAGGTGAAGGCTGGGTTGATGATTCAAGTGTGGACAGTTTGGGGCACCGCATGCAAGCATTGAATCCAAGATTAGTGCATAGTGATGCTGCTGTTGGAAATGGTTCTAACCATATTGGTGTTATGCTTACTTTGGAAGGCTGGAATCCAACTCTTCTGGGTGGCAAACTCTATGATAAAGGCAATAATCACAATGCCCCCAAAACCATCGAATGGCCAGCAGAAGGCTATATTCCTTATGCTATGATGCCCAATCAGGGGATAGGAACGGGAACCTCATGGGACGGCGGTCAAACATGGCATTTCAGTTCATATGCATCTCTGTGGACATTCTCTGCAAAAGATCAATCTTTGAATGGTGCAACTGTTAGCGTTAGCAAAAATGGAAGCAATATTGCCAATTTCAGCGGTAGTCAAGTATCTGCTGTTACATCGAATGGTTCGATTGGTTGGTCTGATCCAAGTTGGTATGATGGTGATTACTATTACAGCACCATTAAATGGGATATGAATGGTAAATTTAGCGATCCAGGTTCTGGGGTTGATGATTATGCAGTTACCATCAAAGCTAATGGTGGGTATGAGTATACTTATCATATCTATGTATTTAATGACGCCAACGCTGCACAAAATCATGCCAATCAGCCAGTTACATTGCTGTCTCATGAGATTCAACGATCTGAAAACATTCTTTCAGGCAGCCTGAATGAACCTGAAACTGTCATTACAGGTTCAGAACAAAGCGATGTGGCACAAATTGCAGAACTTTCTGCCAATGCTGCGGTGAATATGAATGCGGGTGATGATGTGATTGAAATTGCTCACTATCTTGGTGGAGAAATCAACGGCGGTGATGGTTTTGATGCCGTAGTATTAACAGGCGGTACCAACGCATTAAGTGGCAATCATTTGCATGATGTCGAAATGATTGATTTAGGCAATGCAGAAACACCGAATGTCTTATCTTTAACCGCTTCCGACTTATTGGAAAATCACGATGTTGATGGTTGTTTATGGATTTTGGGTCAAGCAGGAAATCGCGTCGCCTTATTGGATGGCATTACTGCAAGCGATAACACCGTAGAAAAAGACGGCGAACTCTTCCATCAATACACTTATACGACCAATGGCAGCACTTATGCGGTGATGATTGGTGATGATTTGTATCAAAACAATGGTGTTGTGATTTAATATTTACTTCAAAAACAAACCGCACTGATATCAGTGCGGTTTTTATTTGCCAAAGGCAACCTGAAATGTTTTCAGGCTGCCAAACCAATCAATAAAAAAACAGCCTCCCATAGGAAGGCTGTTTTTCAAGGAAAAATAATTAGTGCAAACCTTGAATATAGTTGGCAACATCTTCAATTTGCTGGTCAGTCAATGCAGTAGAAATAGTAGACATCATTGCATGAGAACGAGAACCATCGCGGAATGCTTGCATTTGTGCCACGATGTAATCTTTATGCTGACCTGTGATGCGTGGGAATGAAACAATGCCATCTTGGGCGGTTGAGCCTGCTGGAATACCCGCACCCGCAGGACCATGACATGCCAAGCATGCTGGAACTTTTTGTGATGCAATGCCAGCTCGATAAATGGCTTGCCCCTCTTTCAGATTGGTGTTTTCAGACTCGCCAAAAGAAGAAAGTTGTTTGTTATAAAAAACACTGACATCTTTAACATCTTTATCTGACAATTCAGCCACCATAGGCACCATAGTAACGACCATGTCGCCCCATGTGCGTTTGCCATCACGAATGTCTTTAATGTGTTGTTCTAAATAAGCGGTATGCTGACCTGCGATTCGAGGATAAATGGAAATATTGCTGTTACCGTTATCGCCATGACAAGAGGCACAAATGGTTTCGGCAATGGTTTTGCCGTTTTCCAAATTGACTTCTTCGGCGGTGGCGATGGTGCCCAACAATAAAGTAGCAATCATTACAAAGCGTTTCATGAGGTTTGAACTCCTAAAATTTTATTTCGGCTTCACTTGTTAAATTTATTTCAGGCAGCCTGAAATTGTGTTATTCATAAAAAACATGGTATTTTATACCGAAATCATCTTTTCTGACTATTTATTTATTTATGTTTCGACACGCTACTTTTTTTACAACGGTGAATCATTTGCAAGATTTACCGCAAACTTCCGCAGAAATTGCTTTTGTGGGACGAAGTAATGCAGGGAAATCCAGTGCTTTAAATACTTTGGCAGGACATACTCGTTTGGCTTTTGTTTCCAAAACACCAGGAAGAACGCAGCATATCAATTATTTTCAACTGAAAAACGGCGGTTTTTTGGCGGATTTGCCAGGTTATGGCTTTGCCGAAGTGCCTGAATCAGTGAGAAAACATTGGGTGCATTTATTGGGTGAATATTTAAAAACCAGAGAATCTTTAATCGGATTGTTGTTGATTATGGATTGTCGTCATCCGTTAAAAGATTTGGATCGGCAAATGTTGGATTTTTTTCAATCACGAGAGCAACAACAACCTGTACATATTTTATTATCCAAAGCGGATAAATTATCTCGTCAAGAGCAAATGAAAACTTTGGCAAAAGTTCGCAAAGACTTAAAAACCTGGTCGGACAATATGCCTGTAACCGTGCAACTTTTTTCTTCACTCAAAAAAACAGGTATTGAAGAATGTGAAAGCATTGTATCTCAATGGTTTCAGGCTGCCTATTCATCATGTAGGCAGCCTGAAAAATAATATTCTTAACATAGAAAAGCTTTTCAGCTTGCCTTCATTAAGATGCCGTACATTCGGTTAGCACTAATACTTGCATTGATTCATTATCACATGGAAAATGCTTTCAGGTTGCCTATCAAATACAAAACCGCCCTAAATTTAAGGCGGTTTGTTTTTTAATCTCTGTACGGGAACTGCTACCCCTGCATGGGAAGTGCTGCCCCAGCACGGGAAAGGCTTTCAGGCTGCCTTATAAAATCCCATTATTCTGATTAAATTCAATCATTTGCTGTGCGATATAAGTATCGTTGGTGTATGAATTCGCAAAATGGCTTTGGGTGTTGATGATGTTGTTCATCTCTTTGAAATTCAAAGAGTTACCATCTTCAAGTTCAATATTTTCGATACGATTGAATAAGCCGCTGCCGTTTTCGATGGTGATTGAATCGTCTGTGCCAATGATGGAAATATTGATGTTTTTACCATCTTTGGCAAACCATAAATCTTGCAAGTTCGCACCGATTTTGAGCGTGTCGTTGCCGAGTGTGTCGAAAATTGTGTCCTGTCCATCGCCACGATTGAAGACATAAACATCGTTGCCAATGCCGCCTTGCATCACATCGTTGCCGCTTCCGCCGTGTAGAACATCGCTTCCTGCACCGCCTAATAATACATCGTCTCCTGCATCGCCTTGTAAGGTGTCGTTGCCCAGTCCTCCGTCTAAACGATCGTTGCCTGCACCGCCGTGTAAAACATCATAGCCTACGCCGCCTGAAAGGGTGTCGTTTCCGATGTTGCCGATAATGCGATCATCGCCTGCATTGCCTGATAGGGTTGAATCTTCGGCATAGGCGTAGATAACATCGTTGCCCCAAGTGGGTTGTTGCACTAAATCTTTAATGTTTTCAATATTCAACGAAATATTATTAAAGTTAATTTGCTGCACGGCATAATCGCCTGCTGCGTCATTTTCAAAATAATCTTGAACGGTGATTTGATTGTTTTGATTGTATTTATCTTGAATAATCAAATCGTTTTCATTGCGAGTGATGTGGTATTGTTTCAGGCTGGCTGAAATTTGTATGACATCATTATCTGCTTGATTCGGATTAAAGTTTAATACCCTATCTTGTCCAAAATTACGGTTGAAGATATACACATCATCACCCAATCCGCCTTCGATATAATCATTTCCGTATCCAGAAATAATAACATCATTGCCGTCATCAGCATATACTGTATTATTTCCAGCAGTTAATTGAATAATATCATTACCATATCCAGCATAAACCGTATCATTTCCTGCTAATGGATTGATGATATTATCTTGTTGATCGTAATACAAAATATCATCGCCATTTGTTAGTTTTGGTAATAATT
>JAGCOT010000039.1 GCA_017645365.1 Neisseriaceae bacterium | reverse complement strand
TGGAGATTTTATTATGTTTTATCAATGTAATTATGGCAATTTATTTGCCGATAGTTTTTTTATTTTGAACGGTAAGTTGATGTTCGCATCTTTACATGGGCGTGAAGCGGATATGCTGGGTTTAATTGCTAATCTATCGGACGGCGGTCGTGATTTGCTTATGCATTATGGCGATTTGTCGTTTTTTAGCAATGAAAACCAAAACCGCAAATTTAGGGCGATTGAGTTTAATCATCTTTGCAAAGAGATGACAAAATATTCACACCCTGATTATGGGGCGATTACTCATTGTTTTATCTATGATGAAGCCTTAAAACAGATTAATCACGATCGTAAAAGTGCGTGGTTGGTTCTGGCAGACTCATCAATTGATGAACAAAAGGCGTTATCCAACATTTTGCGTGAAGTGTCTGATATTCCTTTGTTAGACGATTGGCATAGACCTTTAATCATTCAGCTTATGCAAAGTGGTCATATTAAACGGTTTGTTGATCCATCTGATTTTATTGACAGACCTTATGGCGATGGCATTTTGAATCTTCGTGCGTTTTCAATCGAGATTCCAAATGATTTTGAAGATTTGGTGAAAACCAATCTGCAAAGCGAATGTTTAACTGTTTAGTTGTTTAGTTTTTTCAACCCATTAGGGCGATTGATAAACCGCCCATGTGGGTGGTCCTATCTTTCGTCCTTATTTTTTTATAAGGACTTTATGATGATAAATCATTCACAAAACCATTTAATGCACCCCAGAGTTGCTCATAATTATGCCGATCATGGCTATTATCCTACTGACGATGATACTGTAAAGGGTATTTGTCAAAGGTTGGATACTCGTTTTGAGTCTGTGCGGATTTTTGATTCGTGCTGTGGCACAGGTCGTGCATTAGCTGATATTGCCGAACATTTGTCTGAATGCGGTGCTGTGGTGGAAAGTCATGGTATTGAATTAGATAAAGACCGTGCAGTGGAAGCTAAAAATTGCCTTACTCGTGCATTACATGCTAATTTTGATGACTGTATTTTTCAATCTCGTGGTGTGGGTTTATTGTTTCTTAATCCGCCGTATGGCTTTGGAGCAAGCGATAACCTTACCCAAGAAAAAGTAAAACGATTAGAAGAGCGATTCTTCGATACATCGTGGTCATCAATTCAACCTTTTGGCGTATGCGTTTTGATTGTGCCTACACAATCGCTACAAAAAGGTTTTATTGCGGACATTGCGGCTCATTTGAATAACATTCGTGTTTATCGTGCTGCGGTGGAAACATTTAATCAAGTGGTGATTATGGGAACTCGTCCTGTTAAATTGCAAGATTTGGCAAACGATACCATTAAAGCACAAATTGAAATGCTTACTAATTACGAAAACGCTCCACTGATTACAGATGCCGATGGCGTTTTGTATGAAGTGCCAGCAACTCCCAATACTAACTTCAAACCCTTAAATCGCAAGATTGAAGGAGAAAATCTGTTTTCCCAAATGCAAAAGTCTAAAACGCTTTGGCATCATTTTGAGAATAGGTTTTCAGGTAGCCTGAATCTTGAAAAACGCCGTCCGTTAATGCCGTTGTCTTCGTGGCACACAGCATTAGCATTAGCGGCAGGTCAAGTGGAAGGTATTGTGAAGTCGGAAAATGGTCGCTGTCTTTTGGTGAAAGGTTCAACCCATAAAACCAAAGATAGAAAAAACAGTGAAGATTGGGATAGCAAAGGCAATCTGGTAACTGTTATTACCGAAACCGATAAATTTGTTCCATGTATTAAAGCGATTGATTTAACTCGTGGTTCAGAATCATTTGGTCAGGTTTTGACAATTTCGTAGTTTAATTTTCAGGCAAGCTGAAATATTTTTCTTTCAACCCCACTGGGCGATTGATAAACTGCCCATGTGGGTGGTCTTATCTTTCGTCCTTATTTTTTATAAGGACTTAAATCATGTTACAAACTTTACATCAATACACCGAACAATTAAAAGAGTTAGGTAAATTGGAAATTGTTGATTATTCTGATGCAGAATTGGACGAAGTTCAAGATGCAGATACATTGATTGATGAAGAAGAAGTTACTCAAAACTTTATGTCTTTGGGCGACTTTCTGGCAGACTTTGGCGATAGCCTATTTGATGCTGTATCTTCACAAAACAAAGCAGTGTATCAAGGAGAAATCAACGCATCAGACGATGCGGTTTTAGAAAACTTAACTCGTAAATTGTTTCCTGCTCAAAAAACAACGGTAAATGCAGTATCTCAACTATTGTTTGATGAAAACCAACCTGCTGGCATTATCAATGCAGAGATGGGAACAGGGAAAACTATGATGGCAATCGCTACCGCTGCGGTAGCACATCATCGTGGCTATCAACGCACTTTGGTGTTAAGCCCACCGCATTTGGTATACAAATGGCGTAGAGAAATTCTACAAACCATTCCCAATGCCAAAGTTACAGTGTTAAACGGTGCGGATACTTTATCTAAACTTGTTTTGATGAAGAAAAACGCTTTCAGGCAATCTGAAACCCCAGAGTTTTATATTTTGGGTAGGGTCAGAATGCGTATGGATTATCACTGGAAACCTGCATATAGCGTTGTGCAAAAAGCTGATGCGTATTTAGATGATCAAGGACATAAACACTATTACCGCAAAAAAAACTTTCAATGCCCTGAATGTGGCAAAGAAATTAAGTTAAACAAACAAGCGTTTGGTTTAGAAGACGAGTTAATCGCTTATCTTGGATCAGATAGACGCTATTGCGAGTGTGGTAGTCCCTTATGGTCTTTGTGCCGTAAGTCTGGCAAAGAGCAAAAAACTTTGGCAGATAATCTGTTAGATACCATTGCCAGTTTGCCGACATTAGGCAAAAAAACCGCTACTCGTCTGATTGAACAATTCGGAGTCGATACTCTTGCTACTATTTTGGAAGATAGCCCATTAGGTTTAACCAATTTGATGGACGAAAACGGAGAGTTAGTATTTTCCGACAGTCAAGCCAAACAAATGGAGCGAGCATTAGGCAAAACCGAGTTTTCATGCGGAAAAGGTGGTTATCAGCCGACTGAATTCATTAAACGCTATTTGCCAAAGAATTATTTTGGTTTATTAGTAGTTGATGAGGGGCATGAATACAAGAACTATGGCACAGCACAAGGGCAAGCAATGGGAACATTGAGCCGTTGTTGTCAAAAAATCTTGTGTTTAACAGGCACGCTGATGGGCGGTTATGCAGATGACTTATTCTATTTATTGTGGCGGTTAAACCCACAAGCAATGATAGAAGACGGTTTTATCTATAACAAAAGTCGTTCATTAGGCACAGCCAGCAGTGCATTCATGCAGCAACACGGTGTATTAAAGGAAATCAGTAAATATTCAAACTCTCGTGAATATGACAATGGTTCATTTACTTCAAGCAGAGCCAAAAGAGTTAGCCAACGCATTGCACGAGCTCCTGGTTTTTCGCCATTGGGTTTGATGCGGTATGTGTTGCCGATGACAGTGTTTTTGAAATTAAAGGATATTGGTGGTGATGTTTTGCCATCTTATACCGAACATTTCAGACGCATTGATATGGACGCTCATGTGAAAGAAGAATATGACCACATGGAAAATGAGTTGCGAAGCACCCTGAAAGCCGCATTAGCCAAAGGGGACAACACACTCACAGGAACGGTTACGAATGCCTTGCTTTCGTATCCTGATTGTTGTCATACACCACAAGAAGTTTTTTGGAAATTCCGTAATACGATGTTATGGCTAACCCAATCGGCGTATGACGAAACAACGCCAAATCCCAAAGAAGCGGATATGTTAGAAGTTGTCAAAGAAAACCTTGCCAAAGGTCGTAAGTGTTTGGTTTATACGGTGTATTCCGATACCAAAGACACCACAGGCAGGCTGAAAACTTTATTGGCAAACGAAGGCATAAAAGCTTCTGTCTTAAAAGCATCTGTGAAAGCAGATGAACGAGAAGATTGGGTTTTAAGTCAATTAGACAAAGGCTG
>JAGCOT010000038.1 GCA_017645365.1 Neisseriaceae bacterium | reverse complement strand
TTCGCAGAAACTCTGTTCTGACTTCGTCAAAACTTCGTTTTAGCTTCGCAGAAACTCTGTTCTGACTTCGTCAAAACTTCGTTTTAGCTTCGCAGAAACTCTGTTCTGACTTCGTCAAAACTTCGTTTTAGCTTCGCAGAAACTCTGTTCTGACTTCGTCAAAACTTCGTTTTCAAACAATAAATGGAAACACAGATGCCGTTTTGCAAAATCTTCACTTTATTCTATGTTTTGAATTGGCAGGCAGGCTGAAAAACAAATGGCGAGCATTTGCTCACCATTTGTTTTTGAAGTTCAGGTTGCCTGTTTATAAAGAACGCAGAATTTCTTCCACAGTGCCTTTGGCATCTCCAAAGCACATAAAACTGTTTTCTTTAAAGAACAGCGGATTTTGTACGCCAGCGTAGCCTGTACTCATCGACCGTTTGAATACCACCACATTTTTGGCTTCCCAAACATGCAATACGGGCATTCCTGCGATTGGACTGTTGGGGTCAGTAGCCGCTGCTGGATTAACAGTATCGTTTGCACCAATGACTAATACAACATCAGTATCGGCAAAATCGTCATTGATTTCGTCCATTTCTAAAACGATGTCATACGGTACTTTGGCTTCTGCTAATAACACATTCATATGTCCTGGCAAACGACCTGCTACAGGGTGAATCCCAAAACGAACATTGACACCTGCTGCACGCAGTTTTTCGGTGATTTCTGCTACTGGATATTGGGCTTGTGCCACTGCCATACCGTATCCTGGTGTGATAATCACTGATGATGCTCCTTTGAGCATTTCTGCAACATCTTGTGGTTTTAATTCACGGTATTCTCCTACTTCTTCATCACCTTTTTGCGATGATGTGGTGTTGCCAAAACCGCCTGCAATCACGGAAATAAAAGAACGATTCATGGCTTGACACATGATGTAAGACAAAATCGCACCTGATGAACCCACTAATGCCCCTGTTACAATCAATAAGTCATTGGACAACATAAAACCTGCGGCTGCGGCTGCCCAACCTGAATAAGAGTTTAGCATCGACACCACAACTGGCATATCAGCACCGCCAATCGAAGCCACTAAATGCCAACCAAATGCCAAAGCAATCATCAACATCAGTACCAATGGAACGCCTGAACCTGTTTTGATGAACATGATTAAGAAAATAACAGAAATCAGCAAGGCTGCAAGATTAATATAGTGTTTAAAAGGCAAAACCAATGCTTTACTGTTTAATTTGCCATTCAATTTGCCAAAAGCGACTAATGAACCTGTAAATGTTACCGCACCAATGAAAATGCCTAAATAAACTTCCACCAAGTGAATGTTTCGCATGGCATAAGAAACATGGCTGTGTAAAAAACTGTTAAACCCTACCAATACTGCCGTCAAACCCACGAAACTGTGCAATAAAGCAATCAATTCTGGCATTTGGGTCATTTCAACTTTTTTGGCTTGATAAACACCAATCGCACCACCAACAACCATTGCCATTAAAATCCAGATGGTACCTTGAACATTTTGACTGCATAAGGTGGTAACCAAAGCAATCGCCATACCTGCCATGCCAAAAATATTCCCTTTTTTAGCAGTTTCTTGTTTGGATAAGCCTGCCAAACTGAGAATAAATAAAAGTGCTGCAAGAATGTATGCAGTAGTAATCAATCCTGATGACATGCTGACTCCTTAACCTTTACGGAACATATTCAACATACGGCGAGTAACAAAGAATCCGCCAAAAATGTTGATGCTCACCAATAATATGCCCACAAAGGCAAATGTGCTGACCCAGAAGTTGCCATGTGCAAATTGCAACAAAGCCCCAATGATGATGATGCCTGAAATGGCGTTGGTTACGGACATTAAAGGCGTGTGCAGTGAATGGGTAACATTCCACACAACATAATATCCAACCACACAAGACAAAACAAACACAATCATATGATTTAAAAATTCTGCTGGTGCAGACGCCCCCAACCATAAGAACAAGCCAGCACCTACGGCAAATGGCAACAGTTTTTGCCACAATGGACGCGGGGCTTTGGGTTCTTCTGCCACGGCAACTGCTTGTTGTGTGGTTTCTTGTTTCGGTGCTGCGGAAACTTGAATAGGGGGTGGTGGGAACATATTTTCACCATCATGCGTTACCGTCATATTGCGGATAATCACATCTTCAAAATTCAAGTTTATTTCGCCATCTTTTTCTGGTGATAATAATTTAGATAAATTCACCAAATTGGTGGCGTAAAGTTGTGATGATTGACCTGATAAACGATTCGGTAAATCGGTATAACCAATAACGGTTACACCGTTTTCGGTAACGATGCTTTTTCCAGTTTCGGTGTATTCGCAGTTACCACCACCCAATGCTGCCAAATCGACAATCACCGAGCCATTTTTCATGGAATCCACCATTTCACGCGTAATCAGTTTGGGAGATGGCTTTCCTGGAATGGCTGCGGTGGTGATGATGATGTCCACTTCTTTGGCTTGTTCGGCAAAGAGTTTCATTTCGGCTTCAATAAATTCTTTACTCATCACTTTGGCGTATCCATCGCCGCTGCCTGAATCTTCTTCTTTGAAATCTAATTTCAAGAATTCGCCGCCCATAGACTCAATTTGTTCTGCCACTTCTGGGCGTGTATCAAATGCACGAACCACAGCTCCCAAAGAACCTGCCGCACCAATCGCAGCCAAGCCTGCAACCCCTGCACCAATCACCAAAACTTTGGCAGGAGGCACTTTGCCAGCCGCTGTAATTTGACCTGTGAAAAAACGACCAAAAGCGTGTGCTGCTTCAACAACTGCACGATAACCACTGATGTTTGCCATTGAAGACAATGCGTCCATAGATTGGGCACGAGAAATACGCGGCACCATATCCATGGCCATTACGGTGATTTTTTTGGCGGATAATTTTTCCACTAAATCAGGATTTTGTGCTGGTTGAATGAAAGAAACCAGCGTACTTCCTTCTTTAAGGAGTGCAATTTCTTGATCACTGGGTGCATTGACTTTAAACACCATATCCGCACCCAATGCTTCTTTTTGCGATACCAACGAAGCACCAGCATCAATATAGGCTTGGTCATCTAATGAAGCATGAACACCTGCTCCTTTGGCAACGACCACAGAAAAACCTAATTTTAATAATTGAGCCACAGTAATCGGGGTGGCGGCTACTCGATTCTCGCCACTTAAACTCTCTTTGGGAATACCAATCGTCTTCATCGTAAACAGATTCTCCAAAAAATAAAACAAAAGGTTCTATTTAAGAAATGAACCCAAAATAGTGTTAATTGTAAATCATTGTAAGGAAAATATGAAATGTAATTTTTAGCATGGTGTTCATATTGCAATTATGTTGCTTTATTTAAGGGGATAATTAGAATTATGTTGCTTTATTTAAATTTCAGGCTGCCTGAAACATTGGTTTTCTTGATGATAGTCAGCTTGTGAAAATTGTTGAAAGACCAATTTGATGAGTAATGCTTCTTTGGATAAAGACAACAAAGACAACATTTTGGGCTCTCCTTGCTTGGTGATTTCTCGATGAATACGCCAACCTGATTGCTCCAAATCGCCATCTGGGGTGATGCGATGATTTTCATCGGCACGATAATAACCCAAAGCCCATAAATCTAATGAATCCAAAGGCACAGGAAAGCCCAATAATTGTTGCGTCAAAATGCTTGATGATTCTGCTTGAAATTGATGACCGTGTGCATCTGTAATCACCACGCCTTGTGCATCTTTGCACAAACGACCCACAGTATTCCCCAAAGGCGTATTGATGTCCATGATTTGTACTTGTTGTCCATGCGACCAATCAAAAGAAGCATAATGCCCTTTGCCATCTGCTTGAACCGCCAAGCGTCCATCTGTATTAAAAGTGTTTACCGAAGAGGAATAGGCTTGCCATGTTGTGTTCTGGGTGGAAATGCAAGCATTTAACATCAATAATAAAAAGAAGCTACATATAATTTTGCTGATTTTCATAAACAGGCACCCTGAAAAATTATTTAACGAAATAAGTGCGTGCCCCTACAAAATGTTGGGCATACCAAGAATCATTTAAGCGATTGGTGCGAATCACATGCCCCGAACTGGGGGCGTGAATAAATTGATTGTTGCCAATATACAAGCCCACATGGCTGATTTTGTTTTTTTGAGCGAAAAAAACCAAATCGCCTACTTTGAGTTGGCTTTTGGAAATTTTAATTCCTGCTGATGCCATATCTCTTGCGGTTCTTGGCAGTTTTACCCCCAATGCGGCTTGATAAACATGTTGCACCATACCGCTACAATCAAAACCCGTATTACGACTGGATCCACCGTAGCGATAAGGCGTACCGATAAGACTCATGCTGTGCAGCATCAATTCTGGCGATGCCTCTTTATGTGTGATGTGGCTGATGCGTACGGTTTTTACAGCTGATGTTTTGGTGGTTTTGCTTTTGGGCGAGTGAGTTGTTCCACAACTGGATAAAAAAAATGCCATCACCAATAAAGTAAGGAATGATTTTATAGACATGAAAAAAATAACTCCTATGATGTTTGTTGCACTTCCAATGACTGTCTAATGAGATTTGAGTTCAAAATTTTAGTCTTTATTGTAACTTGGTTTGACCATTTTTCAGGGTGCCTGCGTATTTAAAAAATGTTTCAGGGTGCCTATTGATCAAGGACAGGCAGCCTGAAAAAACGCTGCAAGCATAAACAATGTCCAATGGCAGTTTATTTTATAATGCTTTCTTTTTATCTTGTATTCATAATGGAATTAGAACGATTATCCAAACGAATGTCGCATTTAGGACTTTGCTCTCGCCGCGAAGCCGATGATTACATCGAAAAAGGTTGGGTGAAAGTGAATGGGCAAACAGCAGTTTTGGGGCAAAAAGTTTTGCCTTCGGATCGTATTGAACTGCTTTCGCAAGCCAAGCGTGGCATGGCAGAAAAAATTACGGTTTTATTGCATAAACCTGTTGGTTTTGTCAGTGGGCAGCCTGAAAAAGGTTATCGTTCTGCTGTGGAGTTGATTACAGCGGAAAATTTTGACGCATCGCAAAAAATGCCCAAACTGCCGCTTTTCCATTTAGCGCCTGCGGGGCGATTAGACATTGATTCCACAGGTTTGTTAATCTTGACGCAAGATGGACGAATTGCCAAAAAAATCATCGGTGAAAATTCCACGATTGAAAAAGAATATTTGGTGCGTGTTACAGGAAAGCTGTCGGAAGAAGGTTTGCGATTATTGAATCACGGATTGTCTTTGGATGGAAAAGCATTACAGCCTGCCCGTGTATCTTGGCAAAATCAGGACCAACTGCGTTTTATTTTGCGTGAGGGAAAAAAAAGACAAATTCGCCGCATGTGCGAGTTGGTGGGTTTGCGTGTGATTGGTTTAAAACGCGTGCGGATTGGACGCGTGCGTTTGGGCGATTTGCCTTTGGGAAAATGGCGAATTTTGCGAGAAGGCGAAAATTTTTAAAATAAAAGCCAATGGCATCTTTCATCTGATCAGTCTGATACTTTGTTTAAAAAACTAACCATTGGTTAGTTTTTTTGTGCGATTTCATCGCTCATTTTTTCCATACCATCTTCAATTTTGTAAAAATTTTAAAATATTCATTTTAGAAAACACTTAAATAAAAATGCGTTGTTTTTTGTTGTTTTTGGGAGTGGTTTTTTATAAAAATGAAAAATATCGAAAAAAATATCAAAAAAATGTTGACAGGCAAAAATACTTTGTGGATAATGGCGACTTCTCGAAAGAACTAATCGAGAATACATAGTTTCTCCTCATATTTCTCCTTTGTATAAAGATTGACCCCGATTTTTAATCGGGGATTTTTTTTTGTTTGCTGCAAACCCCCCTTACAAAGGTTTCAACCATCATCTGTGTTTTTCTGTATTATAGTCGGTTCACAGCAAAAACAGGCAAGGCAACTTTGCCTGCGACAGTATAAATAATACGGCAAGGCTATCGTTACGCTGCATGATTTTGCTGTGAATCGACTATACTGTAACTTTGAACCATGCTCACATCTGGCAGTTTTGCAGGGATTTCTTTCAGTTTTTTTGAATAGAATTAATCACGCCATGTTTGCTTGATTTGCTTGATGAGTTGAATTCGAGCGTTGCGTATGGTTTCAGGCAGCCTGAAAGCATCGGTTTCTTGTGCCATTTGTTTGATATTCAGCGTTTGGCAAGCTTGTAAACATTGTTGCCAAAGTTCATATTGCGGATACGCTTGCGATTCAAAACCTAATCGACCTTGTGCGTCTGCAATTCCTGTTTTAACAGCGGATAAAAATCGTTCAGGACGGCGAAAAGCGTCTGTACGATGCAAAATATCAACAATGGTACTGGCTCTTAATTGTTGAATTTGATGAAAAATGCCGTGATACTGCACCACCATATTGGCCAGTTGAGCACAAGCTTTGGGAACACGCAAACGGCGGTTGATTTGGCGAACCAGTTCAACACCGCGTTGTTCATGGTTATGATGACGCGGTAATATTTCTTGGGGCGTTAACGCCTTACCCACATCATGACACAGAACCGCATACCGTTCTGGTAAAGAAAAATCATGTTCTGCTGCTTTTTGCAAAGCCAATAAAATGTGCTTTCCCGTATCTATTTCTGGATGAAAATCCTGCCGTTGTGGCACGCCGAATAGAGCGTCTATTTCAGGCAAAATCACGGCAAGTGCTCCACATTCTTTTAAAACCATCAACATACGGGCGGGATTTTTTTCCATCAAACCAGTAGAAATTTCCTGCCAAACGCGTTCTGCCACCAAAGCATCGGTTTCACCTTGCTGTACCATGTTTTTCATCAATATCATGGTTTCAGAGGCAACCTGAAAGTCGTAGCGTGCTGCAAAGCGAGCGATTCGCAGAATACGCACTGGATCTTCTGCAAAAGCATCGCTTACATGACGCAAAATGCCGTTTTTTAAATCTTGTGCTCCGCCAAAAGGATCGATGAGTTGATGATTTTCATCCATTGCCATCGCATTGATGGTGAGGTCGCGGCGTAATAAATCCTCTTCCAAAGTAACATCTGGGGCAGCATGAACTTCAAAACCTGTATAGCCTTTACCTTTTTTGCGTTCGGTTCTTGCCAGTGCATATTCTTCATGGGTTTTAGGATGCAAAAAAACAGGAAAATCTCGCCCAACCTGTTGAAATCCTTGTTGTTGCAATTCTTCTGCTGTTGCCCCCACAACCACCCAATCGCGGTCTTTTACTGGCAATCCCAGTAAATCATCACGCACAGCACCGCCAACCAGATAAATTTTCATAATATTTTGGATTGAATTTCTGATAATAATTTGTCTAAAAATCGCCCCTGACGGACGAAATCGGCAGCCTGAAAATAATTTTGCTCTGTCAACGCCGTTTTGATTTTTTGCAACAGAACATCAAAAGCCTGCTGAATTTCATTTTGCAAAGAAGGTAAATCATGATTTTCTTGCAAAGCTTCTCGCCACTGAATTTGTTGCATTAAAAAATCGGCTGGAAAATGTGTGTTGTTTGGGTCATCAACATCAATTTGCTGCTGTTTGAGTAAATATGCCGCACGCTCCAACGGAGAAGATAAAACACGATACGCTTCGTTTAAGGTTGCCGTAGTCATCATGGCTTGCTTTTGTTCAAACGAAGATAAATGAGCGGTTTTATCAGGGTGAAATTGAGCAATTAACTGACGATATTGGGCATTTAATGCTGCATCATCAATACAAAAATCCGTATCCAAACCGAATAAAGCGAAATAATTCATTTGGAAATCCTTATGCGTATTATTTCAGGTTGCCTGAATCAAAACAGGCAGGCTGAAAAATAATCTGAATAAAATTTCAGGTTGCCTATGCCAAACAGGCAGGCTGAAAATGCTACAAATTAAAATGTTCGCCTAAATACACTTTTCGCACGGCATCGTTTTGCACCAATTCTTCTGGCAAACCTTCCGCTAAAATTTGCCCCTCGCTGATGATGTAGGCGTGATCGCAGATGCGTAAAGTTTCTCGCACATTGTGGTCGGTGATTAAAACACCAATGCCGCGTTCTTTTAAGAATAAGATGATTTTTTGAATATCGATGACCGCAATCGGATCAACCCCTGCAAAAGGTTCATCCAATAAGATGAATTTGGGACGCGTTGCCAAAGCCCTTGCAATTTCTACTCTTCGGCGTTCTCCGCCTGATAAAGCAGGGGCTGCGGTTTGTGCCAAATGGGCAATGTGCAAATCCTCCATCAGGGCTTGTGCTTCTTGATCAATTTGTGCTTTTGATGTTCCTGATAACTCTAAAATAGAACGAATGTTATCTGCCACATTCATTTTGCGGAAAATAGAGGCTTCTTGTGGCAGATAACTTAATCCCACTTTGGCTCGTTGATGAATGGGCAGTTGTATGATTTCCTTGCCGTTGAATGTCAGGCTGCCTGAATCGGCGGCAATCAAGCCTACAATCATATAAAAGGAAGTAGTTTTGCCTGCACCATTGGGTCCTAATAATCCCACCACTTGCCCGCTGGAAATTTTGATGGAAACATCTTTGACAACCTCGCGTTTTTTGAATTTTTTACGCAGGTTTTTGGCTTCAAGAATTTGCTTGTCTGACATGATTTAATGCTTTTTGATGGTGGTCGGTTGCAGAATCACAGAAACACGACCTTTCTGGCTGCCTTTAACGAAATATTCTGATGATACGGTGTTGTAGGTAACCGTAGGACCTGTAACCACATCACCTTCGCGGTCTAAATAAGCGTTGCCACTCATGATGATGGTATTTTTCTTATCATCAAAAGTAATTTGATTGGCATGACCTTTGATTTTTTGCAGTTTGCCATCAGGGCGTTTGTCATCTAAATCTTGTGAAAATCGCACGGGATTTCCTGTGGCGGTGATGTATTGATGCCCATCGTTTTCACGGCGTGCGGACACTTTGGACGCATGAATATTCAGGCTGCCTTGTTTGATGATGACATTGCCTGAAAATTCGGTTTGCTGATTTTTTTCAATAAAAGAAGCGTTGTCCGCTTCGATTTCCACAGGTTTATTGCGATCTGCTTGGGCAGCTAAAACAGGCAGGCTGAAAAATAATGCAAGCGTTAAAAAATATTTAATGTTGAGGGACATGATAAATCACCGTTTTAATTCGTTTATTTGGGGCAGGCTGTAAAATTTGCCCTGCTAATGTTTCGGCACTGTGATTTTTTTCATCAATGTGCAAATTGGCGGTATTCATGGTGGCGACTTTGCGACCGTCTTTTTCAAATTTTTCTAATTGTACATCACCGCTTAAATCCACTTGTTTTAAATCTTGCAGATAGACGCCTTGTTGGGCAGTAAGATGATACAAAGGACGATTGTTTTCTTGGGTTAGAATTTCAGGCTGCCTGAAAAAAATTTTTTTATCTTCGGGTAATTGCCAAATTTTTGGTGCTTTCAGTTGATTTTTCAGCCTGCCTGATTCATCAAATTGCTGGGCGTGAATGCCCTGCATGATGTATTGCGGACGAGTGGGATCCAGTTTGATTTCTTCTTCGGTAATTTCAGTTGAACGATTTAACCAAAAACCAACACTGCCCAAAAGTATGCACAAGGCAAGCGGAAATAAAGCAGGGGTAAAGCGAAAAGAAATCATGCCAAAAATGCCTTATCTTCTGAAAGTGTATGGACGGATAAAATGCGATCGCACAATTCACGCACCGCACCTTCGCCACCTTTGCGTTGGGTTACCAATGCTACTTCTTTTTTGATTAAATCATGGGCATTATCAGGAGCAGCAGATAAACCCACTCGACGCAAAACAGGCAAATCAGGTAAATCATCGCCCATGTAAGCACAATTTTTTTCTGCAATTTGTGTTTTTTGCAATAAATCTTCAAATGCTTTAATCTTATCCGCAACGCCTGCGTAATAATGCTGAATGCCTAATTGCTTAACTCTTGTGGCGGTTGCTGGGGCATCGCGTCCTGTAATGATGGCAACCTGAATCCCTGCTTGCAGCAACATTTTGATGCCATGCCCGTCTAATGTATGAAAAACTTTGATTTCTTGACCATCCGCAGCAAGATAAATTTTGCCATCGGTGAGTACACCATCAACATCTAAAATCAAAAGTTGAATGTTTTTAAAATCCATCATGATTGGTATTGGGTTGATAAAAAGTTTGGGCTTTCGCCGAATCTCGTTTCAGCTTGCCTGTTTATGGCATTTTGTAGCGATTATAACTAAATAAATATTGGCTCGGAAATCGCCGTATTAAATCTTCTACATTGCGATTGATTAAGGCAGCGTCATGTTCTTTATCACCATTCAGGCAGCCTGAAAAGGGAACAATGTGCAAATCAAAACCTTGCCCCTGCGGTAAGCGTGCTCCGACAAACAACAAAGGCGTTACTTCTTTCATCATCGCCAAACGAGCAGCCAAAGTCATGGTGTAAGCATCTTTGCCAAAAAAAGGAACAATGACGCCCTCCCCTGCTTTGGGGACTTGGTCGGGCAAAATGATGACTGCTTCGTGATTTTTCAAAGCCCGCACCACTTGTCGCACGCCTTGTGCGGTGGCAGGTGCTGCATGCCCCTTGCCGCGTTCGCGACCTTTGGTCATGATCGCTTCCAAATAGGCTTTTTTGGGCGGACGAAACATGGCGGTTAAATCAAATGGCAATTTTTCGGAAATAAATCGTCCAGCCAAGTCGTAGCTGCCTAAATGGGGGGTAATCAACAACAAGCCTTTTTGTTGTTGAATGGCTTCTTCAACATAAGACCAGCCTTCAACCTGATGAAATAAAGAAACCATGTATGCAGGAGAACGCGTCCAAGCAATAGCCAGTTCTGTACCACTTTTAAGCGATTCGGACAAAACTCTACGCACCATTTTGGCATGGTCGGGCAGTTGTGCATAACGCAAATTTTCTGCCACACGACGACGCAATTTAGGAGCGAAAAAATAAGCCCAAAAACCGCATACATCACTCAATTTGTGCAAGACTGGCAAAGGCAAACGCCCTAAAACCGTAAATAAAAAATCGATCAATTTTTCCATGAAAGCATTTTGCCCTAAAAAATAGGGATTGTATATGACAGGCAGCCTGAAAGATTATTTTTGCCATCGCAATAATTCTTTAAATGAACAATCAGGATACCAAACACAGGCACAAATGCCATATAAACACAAAGATGTTTGCCATTGAATACTTCGCATAGCATCCAATGCAGCAGGATTTTGCCACGCCCAATACGCCCAATAAACCCCATCAATCGAAACCCACGCCCCCAAAATTCCTAACGGCAACCATTTCCAATAGCGTTTCAATAAAGAACGAGCAGTAATGGGAGCAAAAATATAAGTGGAAATCCCCATGATAAAACTAATCGGAATATCCCAATCAATCGCAGGCATCGCAAACGAACCAATAATCAACACAGCAATGCCCAAAATAAGGGTGATTAATTTCCAGTAACGCAGATAATCGCGAATAGAAGCAATAGATTGCATAAAATATCCTTTCAGGCTGCCTGAAAAATAATATAATTTTAACCCTATTCTTCTATTCAAAATCAATCATAACCATTAGGAAAATACATATGAATCAAGACGATAAAAAGCGTGCCGCTGCGGAAAGAGCCATTTCCTTACTTCCCAAAGATGCTTTCATTGGCGTTGGTACAGGCTCTACGGTCAATTATTTTATTGACGCATTGGCAAAAATCAAAAACGATATTCGTGGTGCGGTTGCCACATCGCCTGATTCGAAAGAACGATTGTTGAAAGTGGGTATACCTGTGGTTAGTCCAACCGATGCTGGTCGTTTGCCTGTTTATGTGGATGGTGCGGATCAAATCAATCATGTATTGCAAATGATTAAAGGCGGCGGCGGTGCTTTGTTGTCAGAAAAATTGATTGCCAACTGGTCAGAGCAATTTATTTGCATTGCAGACGACAGCAAATTCGTCTCTCGTTTTACCCATCCTTTACCTGTGGAAGTTATTCCTTTTGCGCGTTCGATTGTGGCACAAACACTGGTCAAAATGGGGGCACAACCACAATGGCGTATGAACTTTAAAACCGAACATTCACACGAAATTTTAGATGTATCAGGTTTGAATTTAGACGAACCCATCCGTATGGAGAACACTTTAAATGACATCATCGGCGTGATGGAAAACGGTTTGTTTGCCAAACGACCTGCTGATGTTTTGGTTTTGGCCAATGACCGCGATACAGAAATCATTACGCTGACTTCGGTGCAATCGTAATGTGCGTACTGTGTTTGCCATTGACCAGTTTCACAGGATTTTCAGGCAGCCTGAAAGAATATTAAGCAATGGGTAATACTTGAAAAATCAGGAATCAGTACCATTTTTGCCAACGGTCTTGCACCATTTGAATACATCAAAACGATGAGGAAATCATTATGGCAAAACTCTCTTTACAATTAGAAGAAACCGTCAAAAGAGCCTATGCAGATGCACGCGATAACTGGCATGAGTTTGTCAGCATTGAGCATCTGCTTTTTGCCATGACAGAAGACAAAACGGTGATTGATGTTTTGGAAGTTTTGCACATTAAGGTTCCGAGTTTTCGTGAGCAGTTGCGTCAGTTGATTACGCAAAATATTCCCGTGATTCCAGAAGCTTTTCGCGATCAGCCACAACAAACGCGTATTCAGGCAACTGATGGTTTTCATTCGGTCATCAATCGTACCATCAAAAACGCCGACAAAATGAATCAAAAAGAAATCAACAGCATCGATGTTTTGCCTGTGATTTTTGCCACAAAAGATTCTGCGGCATCTTATTTACTGCGGCGACACGGCATTATTTTCTCCGCTTTGATGGGCGGAATTATTGCGGTTTCTTTAAAATCTATTGCACAAAATTCCCAAACAGATGCTCAAAAACAAGCAGGCAAAAATGCACAAAAAAATAAAGAAGAACAAACTGATCCATTAGCACAGTTTACACTGCATCTGAATAAAGAAGCCCAAGAAGGGCGTTTAGATCCGCTGGTAGGGCGGAAAGATGAATTGTTACGCATGATGCAAGTCTTATGTCGCCGCCGCAAAAACAATCCTTTGTTGGTAGGAGAAGCAGGTGTTGGCAAAACCGCTTTGGCAGAAGGTTTGGCTTGGAAAATTGTGCAGCAAGATGTCCCTGAAATTTTGCGTGAAGTGCAAATTTACGCTTTGGATATGGGGGCATTGCTGGCGGGCACAAAATATCGTGGCGATTTAGAAGGACGCATTAAAGCCGTTTTAAAAGCTTTGGAAAAAGTGCCTCATGCCGTTTTATTTATTGATGAAATTCACAATATCATCGGTGCAGGAAGTTCAGAAAATCGTACGGTTGATGTTTCTTCATTACTCAAACCTGCATTGGCAAATGGTCAGTTGCGGTGCATTGGAGCAACGACTTATCAAGAATACCGAGCGATTTTTGATCGCGATCATGCGTTGAATCGCCGTTTTCAAAAAATTGATATTCCAGAACCCACGATTGATGAAACCGTTGCCATTCTTCAAGGTCTTCAACCTGCTTTGGAAAAACATCATCGCGTGGTGTATACCGAAAATGCTGTACGCAAAGCAGCAGAATTATCACAACGCTACATCACCGAACGCTTTCTTCCTGATAAAGCGATTGATGTTTTGGACGAAGCAGGTGCAGCACATCAAGTGCGTGGCGAACAAGATCAAGAAATTGTCGATGTAGAAGAAATTGAAAAAGTTTTGGCAAAAATAGCACGCATTCCAGAACAAACTGTTTCCCAAGACGATAAACAGGTTTTGAAAAATCTTTCAGGCAGCCTGAAAGAACAAATTTTTGGTCAAGATGCTGCGATTGAAGTATTAACCGATGCGGTAAAATTATCGCGTTCGGGTTTAGGGGCTTTGGAAAAACCCACAGGTAGTTTTTTGTTTGCAGGTCCAACAGGTGTTGGCAAAACCGAAGTGGCACGAGCTTTGGCAAAACAACTGAATGTACCATTGTTGCGGTTTGATATGTCCGAATATATGGAACAACACGCCGTATCGCGGTTGATTGGAGCTCCGCCAGGTTATGTAGGTTTTGATAAAGGCGGTCAGTTAACCGATGCGGTGCATCAACAGCCTAATTGTGTGTTGTTATTGGACGAATTAGAAAAAGCCCATTCTGATGTATTCAATATCCTGTTGCAAATCATGGATTACGGCATGCTGACAGACAATAACGGTCGGCACACGGATTTTCGTCATGTGATACTCATCATGACCACCAATGCAGGAGCGGAAATGTGGTCGAAAAACAGCATCGGTTTTACGCAGGAAAAATCTGAACACGACCAACAAGAAGCTTTAAACCGCTTTTTTACACCAGAATTCCGCAACCGTTTAGATGCGATTGTTTCGTTTAAACCATTAAGTCGCGAAGTGATGACGCAAATCGTGGATAAATTTTTGAATGAGTTGCGTGCACAATTAAAAGAACAAAGTGTTTTGGTGAGTTTCAGTAAAGCCACCAAAAATTATTTGGCTGAACATGGGTTTGATCCCAAAATGGGGGCAAGACCATTAAAACGCTTGATTCAAAATGTGATTCGCAAACCACTTGCTGATGAATTATTGTTTGGTCGTTTAACGCAAGGTGGCAATATCAGTATTGACATCAATCAAAACGGCGAAGCCAAAATTCATTTACGCAAGCCCAATGCCCATAGAAAGTCTAAAAAAGAAGTCTCTAGTGAACAAACCGTTGTGGCTTAAAACTTTCAGCCTGTCTGTATCATCTTGAAGCGTTTTTTTACTTGTCAGGCAAATGCATGGGTTGTATATTCCAACGCTTACTGTTTTATTGTAAAAATTTAACAAATTAAGGTTTTACATTGTTTTTATCAATTATTGTTTCTCAATGGAGCATTCAATGAATACAAATCGAGTGGTTATTTTTGATACGACTTTGCGTGATGGCGAACAATCACCTGGTGCGGCGATGACGCGTGAAGAAAAAGTGCGTATTGCTCGTCAATTAGAAAAATTGGGCGTTGACATCATTGAAGCGGGTTTTGCCGCCGCCAGTGCTGGCGATTTTGATGCCATTGCAGAAATCGCCCAAACCATTAAAAATTCTACGGTTTGCTCCTTATCGCGTGCCCAAGAAAAAGATGTTCGCCGAGCAGGTGAAGCCATCGCAGCTGCACCACGCAAACGAATTCACACTTTTATTGCCACCAGCCCATTGCATATGGAATATAAATTGAAAATGCAACCTGATGCGGTTATTCAGGCTGCCGTGGCGGCGATTAAAATCGCACGAGAATATACCGATGACATCGAATTTTCTTGCGAAGATGCTTTTCGTTCAGACATACAATTTTTGGCAGAAATTTGTTCCGCAGCGATTGAGGCAGGGGCAACAACTTTGAATATTCCAGATACTGTGGGTTATTCCATTCCATCCAATACCGAAACCTTTTTCCGTCAGTTGATTGCACAAACCACAGGCGGAGAAAAAGTGATTTGGTCGGCACACTGTCATAACGATTTAGGCTTGGCGGTAGGCAATTCTTTGGCTGCATTGCAAGGCGGTGCTCGTCAAGTGGAATGTGCCATTAACGGTTTGGGTGAGCGTGCGGGCAATGCCAGTTTAGAAGAAATCGTCATGGCATTAAAAACGCGACATGATTTATTTGGTTTGGAAACAGGCATCGATACCACGCAAATTGTCCCCACTTCTAAATTGGTGTCTACGATTACAGGTTATCCTGTACAACCCAATAAAGCGATTGTGGGTGCCAATGCTTTTGCCCATGAATCTGGGATTCATCAAGATGGCGTACTCAAAAAACGCGAAACCTATGAAATCATGTCGGCAGAATCAGTCGGCTGGTCGACCAATCGTTTAAGTTTGGGCAAATTGTCAGGACGCAACGCATTCCGCACCAAATTGGCAGAGATTGGCATTGAATTGAATAGCGAAGAATCTTTAAATGCTGCTTTCACTCGCTTTAAAGAATTGGCAGACAAAAAACGAGAAATTTTCGATGAAGATTTACACGCTTTGGTATCTGATGCCATCATCAATCCACAGGAAGCGTTCAAATATATTTCTTTAAAAATCCGTACCGAAACAGGCGAAGCTCCAATAGCGGAAATAGTATTTACCATGAATGGCGAAGAAAAACGCAGCATCAGCGAAGGTTCAGGACCTGTTGATGCCGTGTTTAAAGCGATTGAAAGCATTGTTCAAAGCGGGGCGAATTTGCAACTGTATTCTGTTAATGCGGTAACTGCTGGAACAGAAAGCCAAGGTGAAGTAACCGTCCGTCTTTCTCGTGATGGGCATTTGGTGAATGGACAGGGAGCGGATACCGATGTCATCGTTGCCAGTGCCAAAGCTTATTTGTCGGCTTTAAATAAATTGCACGCAGGCAATCACAAAATCAAAGCACAAGGCGTTTAATTTAAACGCTTTCCAAAGTTTCAGGCTGCCTGTTTTGATGACAGGCAACCTGAAAATTTTAATTGATTTAACAAATGAATAAATTTGCGATGTCATCTTTGTGTGTTAATCAAGTCATTTTTTCTTAAGTTTTCCACAAATTGATCCAAAATAAGTTGTTGGCGCACAAGTATCATCTCTTCTGTGAAATCTTGCAAATGCTCATTTTCTCTGGTGATTTTTAAAAGTTCACTTACCTTTGTTTGTCGTTTTTTCTTGCCAAGTTCGCCTATATAGTATTTTCTCTTATCACAAAAATGATAATCTCGTGCAGGTATATTTATCGATTTTTCAAGTAAAACCTTGTTCCCCAAGTTTTCTAAATTTCTTGGATTACTTAATAATGAACTGTCATCTTCATATAATTTTTTGGCAAAAATATGCTCAATGTCGAGTTTTTCATTTTTGATATCGTCCAAATTTTGCCCATTTTCAAAAAGCCACCAAGTCAAAATTGCCCTTGTGATACCGCGTGAATTGCCAAAATTAGTCGTCATAAACACTTCTTTGAAATTTGCTTCATCAAATTTGAAATTCGCAAAATCAACTTTTTCGTTTTTGACAATTTTCACCATTTCTGGGAAAAATGGCGTTCTCAAAGCATTGACACCAGGCATAATTATTTCGTAAGCAAAACTGAAAGCAATCAGTTTGCCTAAAAACTCGGCAAATTGTTTTTCATCTAACTTGCCGTTTTCATCCTTGTTTTGCATGAAATAGACAGAAACCATATACTCCCACATTGAGTTAGGGGCGTATTTGAGTATGAATAAATTTTTTGAAATTTCGTCGCCAAATTCCTCTTTCTCATCTTTTATCTCACTCCAAAATTTTGCTAAAATTTTGATATTCTCAAAAGTTTGTTCATCAATGCGATCTTTATAAAATGCTCTTAAAGCGATTGTTGTGGTATTGGTGTTGCCGTCTTTTGCCCTTAAACAATACATATAATTGGAAAAAAAATCATCAACGCCCTGCTTCAACGATATATCTTTTGCGATTTTTTCCAATTCTTTCCAATCATCTATAAATTCTTTTTGTTTTCCATTTGTTGTATAAATCGCATAAAGTTTGGATTTGAAAATATCAGAGTCTGCTAATGGCGAACCCCTATCATTGAGCGTATTGAAAATCCGTAAAGAGGAATCCCAGTCGGAGGCTTTTACATTCAATATGATGACATTATTTAAAATTCTTTGCGGAAATCTCCTGAACATTTCGCCTGCTTTTTCGTAGAATTTATCAACTTCTTTCACAAAAAAATCATAATTTCTCGCATATTTGCTCTTTGAATTGATCGGAACTTCACCATTTTTTAAAATGGCTAAAAACTCATCTCTATCATCGTCAGTGGCAACTTTCGTGTCAATTTTGAGTCTGTTTGTGTCGTATTCACCATCTTCGTTAGTTTCCCAAATACAACTTGCAATATCTTTTTTTGTATTTTCTATACCACTTCCTGCCATATTCATTTTGCTTAATTTGGCAAAAATGGCACGAAGCAACAGTAAGATCGTTGTAAGTCTTTGCTGACCATCAATGACTTCAAGCGCCTTATTTTCATTATTATCAAAACCAACAATCGAACCAAGATAATACTCACTGTTTTTAGTATCAAATTTTTCTGGATCTCCATCAAGGAAGGTGAAATCCAAAAAATCAGTAAAAAGTGTTTCACATCTTTCTACATCCCAAGCATATGGTCGTTGATAATCAGGGATTACAAAATTTTTATTTTTGGGGCTGTATTAGATTAGCAGTTATGATAGACTGCAAAAATGAAGATAACACATTGTAAATTAAAGAAATCTGTACAGAAGAAACTGCTTGAATTTTTTGTATTAGAAGTTACAGCAAGAAGTGCAGCCGATA
>JAGCOT010000037.1 GCA_017645365.1 Neisseriaceae bacterium | reverse complement strand
CCATCATGGTATGAATAGACGCAATAAGATATTGTTTATTAAGGATTTTTTATCTTTAAAACAGAGTAAATAGCACCTTTTTTGTTACTTTAAAAGGTGCTACTCAAAAATAGCACCTTTTTTGTTACTTATGCCTAAAAAACCATTTCGTAATGCTACTTCAAAAGCGGTTCTACTAATTCCAGTAGAAGTTGATAAAAACAATAAACGCTATTTTGCCATTATTTTTGGATACGGGACATCACTTCTAAATAAGAGTGCAATCGAAGAACGATTTGGATTAAAAACTGTTCTTAATTCTGTTCCTGCTAACTCTATTCGTTGTATTGCAATGACCGAAGTTGCAGGAAATGCTCGCAAATCTAACGAACAAATGCCGAAACAATCAACGATTTCGGATTTTTCATTAGATATTGAACGAGATTTACTCAATGGGATTACTGCGGTTAGTGATAAGAAGAACTCTACTTTCTCAGGAATGACAATAACGGGGACTGATTCTCTTAATGTATCTACAAATAGGGATGTTAGTAGTATCCGTGAATTTTTGTTAGATATTTACAAAGTATATTCCCAAGACACCTATAAACAAAATTTTTCTTGGATTGACCATATTGCTCCTGTGAAAGATAAGACCTTGAAAGACAAACTTGATTCTAAATTGATTGAGATTATCAACGCCAAAGAAGAAACTATTTGGATGGCTGTTCCCAGTGTTATAGAATGGGAAAATATTCAAGGTTTTAAATATCAAGGGGATAGAAAAAATACATACCCTGATATTCTTATTGAGAAAGTACTTGATTCTTTTAAAAAACCACTTATGCATGCAGACCAACTTCGAAAGAAAAATATAAGTGTGATTAGTAATCGCACTGATAAAGAGATAGAGAATTGGACTGCCTACAAGTGTCTTTATGGGGAGATAGAATTAGACGGCTCACAGTATTGTATTAACAGCGGTAAGTGGTATAAGGTAGAAGCAAATTATGTTGATAAAATCAACAAAGACTACTCTGCAACAAGTGAGAGTGATATTCCGTTTCCATACTTTCAAGTCGGTGAAGACAAGAACGAGAGCGACTACAATAAGCGTTTGGCGAATAGCAATGCAACAGAATTCATTCTTATGGATAGAGAAATTATAAAGCATGGCGGAGCAAATAGTGGCTTTGAGCTGTGTGATGTATTCAGTCGCAATGGAAAATTTATTCATGTAAAGCAATATTCAGGTTCTGCTACTTTAAGTCATCTTTTCAATCAAGGGCTTACAACTGCGGAGTTAGTCAAATCAGATAAAGATTTTGTCGCAAAAGCAAATAATCAAATTGCAAAACAATGTACTGGAAAACAAGATTTTACACTAACCCAAAATTACCCACAGGTTGTTGTATTTGCAATTATTTCTAATAAAAACGATAAAATTCCTAATATTCCATTTTTCAGCAAGATTACCTTTTGTAATATCAAAAAGCGTCTTGAAATGATGGGTATAAATGTAGAAATAAGTTCTGTTAATAGGAAATAGTGATAGTGTTCCTTAAATAGTTTTCAGGCTGCCTATTGTGCATCAACAGGCAGCCTGAAAAATTGATAAATCATTAAACTTTTTCTACTTGATTAAAATCTAATTCCACAGGGGTTTCGCGACCGAAAATTTGCACGGATACTCGAAGTTTGTTGCGTTCATAATTCACTTCTTCCACAACCCCATTGAAATCAGCAAACGGTCCTTCAATCACACGAATATTTTGCCCAATTTCAAAATTCATTTTTGGACGCGGTTTTTCACCTTCCGTCTGCATTTGTTGCATAATGGTATCAACTTCTTTTTGAGAAATCGGCAAGGGTTTATTTGCCGTACCACCTACAAATCCTGTTACGCGTGGTGTGCTTTTGACTAAATGCCAACTAACATCAGACATTTCCATTTCCACCAAAACATAACCTGGAAAAAATTTGCGTTCGCTAACAGTTTTTCGTCCGTTTTTGATGTTCACTACTTCTTCTGTGGGAACAAAAATCCGACCAAAAAGATCTTCTAAACCCGCACTCTTAATGCGTTCTGTCAATGTTTTTTGAACATTTTTCTCAAAACCTGAATAAGCATGTACAACATACCATCGTTTGCTCATGATTTATCCTCTTTTAAATAGTAAATCAAACAAAATCCATGAAATAAAACCATCTGCCAACGCCATAAATAATGCCAAAACTGCAACAAATGCAAGCACCATCATGGTTGTACGCAAAGTTGTCGTCTTGTCTGGGAAGCGAACTTTACGCACTTCTTGGGTAGATTCACGGATATAGGTCAATAAATCACGCCCAAAGGTACAAAAGAAAAATGCAATAACAATACCAGCAGCAACGCCAATAATGGGGAATAAAGCTCGAACAAAAATCGGAAGATTTTCAAAATAATAATAAGCAAAGACACCTATGCTAATCAACAAAGCAGCAATCATCAGTTTAAATTTATCCATCGCACGATGATGCTTCTGTTCTTCTTGAATTTGCTGTTTAGTAGGCTTTATCTTTGCAGATTTTGCAGCTCTTTCCACTTTTTCTGCTTTTTCCAATTTACTGTCAGATTTACTCATAACGAACTCTTTTTAAACAAAAGACTAATCGGGAAAACCGATTAGTCTATCTTTACTTGGCAGGCCAAGAGGGTCTCGAACCCCCAACCCTCGGTTTTGGAGACCGATACTCTACCAATTGAGCTATTGGCCTATAAGTCTTCGAGAATTAAGCGATAATTTTAGAAACCACGCCAGCACCTACGGTGCGACCGCCTTCACGAATCGCAAAACGCAAGCCTTCTTCCATCGCAATCGGTGCAATCAATTCAACAGTGATTTTTACATTCTCACCTGGCATTACCATTTCAACGCCTTCGGATAAGGTTACTGCACCTGTTACATCGGTTGTACGGAAGTAGAATTGTGGACGGTAGTTCGCAAAGAATGGCGTATGACGACCACCTTCTTCTTTGCTCAATACATACACTTCTGCTTCAAATTTGGTGTGTGGTGTAATCGTGCCTGGTTTTGCCAATACTTGACCGCGTTCTACTTCTTCGCGTTTCGTACCACGCAACAGAACACCTACATTATCACCTGCCTGACCTTGATCCAACAGTTTGCGGAACATTTCTACACCAGTACAAGTGGTTTTTTGCGTTTCTTTCAAACCTACGATTTCAATTTCATCACCGACATTGATCACACCGCGTTCTACACGACCTGTAACCACAGTACCACGACCAGAGATGGAGAATACATCTTCAATCGGTAACAAGAATGGTTTATCTACCGCACGCTCTGGGGTTGGAATGTAAGAATCCAACGCATCAGCCAATGCAAAAATAGCAGGTTCGCCAATGTCAGAAGTATCCCCTTCCAACGCTTTCAATGCTGAACCTTTTACCAATGGAATGTCATCGCCTGGGAATTCGTAACTGGTCAACAAATCACGAACTTCCATTTCAACCAATTCTAACAATTCTGCGTCATCTACCATGTCGCATTTGTTCATGAATACGATGATGTAAGGCACACCTACTTGACGAGCCAACAAGATATGCTCACGCGTTTGTGGCATAGGACCATCAGCGGCAGATACCACCAAAATCGCACCGTCCATTTGGGCTGCACCTGTAATCATGTTTTTTACATAGTCAGCGTGTCCTGGACAGTCCACATGGGCATAGTGGCGAGTTTCAGTTTCGTATTCAACATGAGATGTGTTGATGGTGATACCACGAGCCTTTTCTTCTGGCGCGTTGTCAATTTGGTCATAAGCTTTGGCAGCACCACCAAATTTCTTCGCTAAAATCGTGGTCAATGCTGCGGTTAATGTGGTTTTACCATGGTCAACGTGACCAATGGTGCCAACGTTTACGTGCGGTTTTGTACGCTCAAACTTTTCTTTTGCCATTTGGCTTTTCCTTATAAAAAAGATCAAAAAGAACACAGTAAGGGCTTGATCCCTTACTCAACAAATACGGGAACTTGATTAAGTTCCCAAAAAAGTTTCGCATTATGACATTTTTTATGAATAACGGCAAGTTTGGATTTTGATTATCAGAAAATAATCTCTATAATTGGTGGTGTTGAAAATCAATTTTCTCATTCATTATGGTCGATACAAAACAAGAGATTAGCCGTTTGCGAGGAATTCGCAGTTTCGTTTTGCGTCAAGGGCATTTGTCTGACAGTCAAAAAAGAGCGATTGACGCTTTGATGCCTTTGTATGGTGTGGCATATCAAAATCAATTATTGGATTTATCTTCGCTTTTTGGTCGTTCGCATGACAAAATTTTGGAAATTGGTTTTGGCATGGGCGTTGCCACTGCGGAAATTGCATTCAGGCAGCCTGAAAAAGATTTTTTGGCGATTGATGTGCACACACCTGGTGTGGGCAATTTATTAAAGTTAATCGACCAACAAAAATTAAGCAATCTTCGTGTGATTCATCACGATGCAGTAGAAGTTTTGCGGGATATGATTGCCGATGCTGCATTGGACGGGGTGCATATATTTTTCCCAGACCCATGGCATAAAAAACGGCATCACAAACGCCGTTTGATTCAGCCTGCATTTGTCGACAACATTGCTCAAAAAGTAAAAGTAGGCGGTTACATTCATTTGGCGACCGACTGGGAAGATTATGCTGTGCAAATGTTGGAAGTGCTTTCTGCTTCGCCGTTTTGGAAAAATACCGCTTCATCGTATGCGGATAAACCTGATTATCGCCCACAAACCAAATTTGAATTGCGTGGCAAAAAATTGGGACATGGCGTTTGGGATTTGATTTTTCAACGCATTTGAGAAAATATTTATGTGAAGAATTTTTCAGGTTGCCTATTAAAAGGCAGCCTGAAAAAATTTCTAAAACCTGTTTCAGGTTGCCTGAAATACTGAATTAAAATATTGGGGCTGTATTAGATTAGCCCAAAAAATTGTTAAATTCCACACCATTTTCGCAATGTTTTGAGTTGCTGTTTTGGTGTCCCATAGTTAAATCTAAACTCACATTCTTTCAAGAAAAGTGGGAAAGATTTGCGGTCAATG
>JAGCOT010000036.1 GCA_017645365.1 Neisseriaceae bacterium | reverse complement strand
TGACCGCAAATCTTTCCCACTTTTCTTGAAAGAATGTGAGTTTAGATTTAACTATGGGACACCAAAACAGCAACTCAAAACATTGCGAAAATGGTGTGGAATTTAACAATTTTTTGGGCTAATCTAATACAGCCCCAAAAACAATCTTATTTTCTGATGAAACGGTCAGAATAGTCTTTGATTTTGGAAAAATATAAAATCCAGTGCTATTGACTTGATTCGTGGTAAAAATCACTTTTCCTGAATTATCTGTTAATAAATAGTTGTTGTTATTTTTGGATGCTATCAAACCATAATCTAAAAATATGTCAATTCCGTTTTTATAAACAGCACTTTTAGCATGACCGATAAATGTCATATGAGCAGGTAAAGTGAATAATGTTTTCCCTGTTTTATTATCCAAATACACCCAGTCGCCATCGGCATTTTTTGCGGCAAGAACATTGCGATAAGCACACTCATAGGTTCCATTTGGATAATTTTCTTGTATTTGTCGATAACTTAACCCGCCCAAATTAGGCTTGACGCAATTTTCGGCAAGTGCAGGAAAAGAAGTGAAAATGCCAGCAGTTAAAGCAACAGCAAACAAGGTTTCACGAAAGGTTTTCATATCAAAACTCCTAAAAATGTGAAAAAAAATCGGCGAAGTGGTCTTTATCAAGCCCACTTATTAGAGTACTCTAATAAGTCGTGCTGATGGCATAGGATGATTTATGATTCAGGTTGCCTGAAAAAGATCAAAATAGGTAATGCTGATGGTAGTGAAAAATAATTTTCACTGAATGGATGGCGTATATTTCCACAATCATACAAGTTTAAATTTAGGCAGCCTGAAACCTTTGTAGTATCTGTGGTACATTTTTTTGTTGTGCGTTGCTCGCAATATGTTACTACAATTTTGAACTGTGCTCACATAACCAGTTTTGGTGGGTTTCATTTTATGAAAAGGTACCGATGATTGGTGAAAGATCAATAAAAAAAAACCAGACAAATTTGTCTGGTTTTTTTTTAAGCACAGTGCTTTATTCTTGAGGCAAACTTTGGATGAGTTCTTCCGCTGCTTTATAAACAGGGCTGTTTTCATCTTTGATTTCACTCATCAAATCGTACAATGTTTCCAAAGCACCTTCTTTGTCGTCCATAGTCAAGTACATCTTGGCCAGTTCCAATTTGGCTGTGTATGGAGCGTCATCATCAGAAACCACTGTATCCAAGACTGGAACATTTGCAGGGGTTTCAGGAATCACTGGTTCTTGTGGTTCAACTGATGGTTGCAATGGTTGCAATTCAGATTCTTTCAGTTCCTCAATAAAGTTGAACGCATTTACTGGTTCTGGTTCAACATAAGTTGTCGCGTCTGCAACAGGTTCTTCTGCTGTTGGAGGAGCTACTGCTTCTACGGAAGCGACAACATTGTCGGTAACAGGAGCAAATGGTTCGGGTTCAAATGCGGTGAATGAATCTGCTTCAACGGCTGTTTGAGTTGCTGATGTGTCAACATCAAAATCAGTCATTGGTGCAACGGGTTCTGGCGTTGTGCTTGCCGTTGCAGGAGTGCCAGTTAATTCATCGCTGAATGAGAAATTCAAAGTTGGATCGAATGAAAGTTTTTGTTTTTCGCTTTCATCTAATGCATCTTCTGCTGATTTAACGCGACGCGGAGCATCTTCTTCTTCAAAGTTAGCTGCAAAAGCCTCATCAATAGCAGAAAAATTAGTATCCGCACTAGCCACAGGTTCTGCGGGAGCAGTGAAATCAAATGTTTCTTCTTTAACTGTATCTACCGCAACTTCTGGTTTTGCTACGGAAACTTCTGGAATCACAGGAGTTGCCGATGGAGTTTCATCAGGGAAATCTAAATCCAAAGCAGGAATACTTGCCTGTGGAGTTTCTTCTTGTGTTGCAGATGCGTTTAAATCGAAATCCAATTCTGTTGTTTCAACATCTTTTTGGGCGATTTCTTCTTTATCTTCATCTTCTTCAATGCCGAACTCAAAATCGTCTTGTTCTTCAAGAGACTCACTGACAAAGTTTTCAGCTTTAATGAAAGCATCTTCGGTTTTTTCTGCCGCCAAGTCCAAATCTGGCAGTTCGACTTCTTTTACTTCGTCAGATAACACAGGTACTTTCAATTCCATAGAATCCATTGCTTTTTCTTCGGCAAGATAAGATTCTTCTGGTTCTGATATAGGAGTAACAGGAGGAACTTTGGGAGGTGTGTAAGAACGCTCAACAGCGAATGTATCGCGAGTTGGTTCTGGTTCTTGTTTCTTTTTACGACCCAATAGCCACCCTAACAACAACAACGCCAATAAACCTGCCCCGAGGAATGGTAATAGTTTCATCCAGTCGAGACCTGATTTTTCTTCTTGAATTTCAAGCACTTCATGATGAACGACTTCTATTTCTTCTTCTGGTTTCTGTGCTTGTTGTTGTGCTTCTTGTTCGGCTTTTTGTTGTGCAGCCAAGCGTGCTTCTTCTTCTAACGCTCTTTGGCGAGCTTCTTCTTCTGCTTTCAATAGAGCATCTTGTTCTGCTTTTAAGCGTGCCTCTTCATCCGCTTTTAATTGTGCTTCTTGTTCAACTTTTGCTTTTGCTTCTTGTTCAGCTTTTGCTTTTGCTTCTTGTTCAGCTTTTGCTTTTGCTTCTTGTTCAGCTTTTGCTTTTGCTTCTTGTTCAGCCTTTGCTTTTGCTTCTTGTTCAGCTTTTGCTTTTGCCTCTTGTTCAGCCTTTGCTTTTGCTTCTTGTTCGGCTTTGCGTTTTGCTTCTGCATTGGCATCAACTGCTGGTTTTTGTACTTTTTCTTCTTTGGGTTTTTCAACTTTTTTGGTGGCAATGCGTGCAGGATTATTGATTTCTGCTATCGTAGGCAGTGCTAAAACCGCACCTTTTTTCAGGTTGTTTGGATTGCCATTCACCAAAGCATGAGGGTTTTTGGCTGTAATGGCATGCATGGTGCGTTGTAAAGAACCACCACTGGGTGTAATGCTGCGAGCGATTGCAATAATGGTATCGCCACCTTGAACAACATATTTTTTACCAGGTTGGGCAGAACCCAAGGCAACCTGTTCACCTTTATTGTTTTTTGCTGCGACAGGGCTTAATTCTTTTGCACCATCTGTGCTTTTTGTTTGTTTTGCAGTCTGTTTTGTGGTTTTTGCAGGAGTCGCTGCTGGATCCAGTAGAGCAGAATATTGGCGAATGTTGTCGCCAACACGAATGACAAATGAAGTAATGGGTTCGTTCATGGGTGATGAACTGGATACTACCAATACTGGATTAGAAGATGTACCTGCTACATGAACACGCAATCCCGCACGAGAAGAAATGGTTACTGCACTGGGTTGGTTGGCAGCAATACTGGCTTCTTCATCGGTCAGCGCGATGGTTCCAGAGAAAGGTTCATTTAAGTGGGAGTTAACTCGCAAATTTCCCATGCCTGCATTAGCAAGCAATGGGGCAGAGAGCAACACAGCAGCGGACAATGTTTTGAGATTGAACATGGTTTTCAAGATTTTTCCCCGTCAAAAATTAAGTTTGAGCATTTAGCACAAAAATGCCATTCCTTAAAATACAATAAACTCGGCAAGGATAAAATAATTTAGTCAATATTTCAAGAGAAAAACAGTAATTTTGTCAAAATTTTATGGATATTTTTATGGCGGTATCGTAATTTGGTGTTCGTGTAGGGGGTTTGAATGCTGTTAACTTATTGTAAATAAAGAGAAATGATGCAAATGACGACGGGTTTTAAACAATGGTGGTGCTCAATGAAGTCAGGTAGCCTGAAACCTTTGTAAAACTGGCATTTGCCCCCCATTTTTTGCTGTACATTACTTAAAAACAAGGTTTATTTCACGAAGTGAAATCTTTTATTCGCAAAGCGAATAAAAGGAGATGATGAAATCATCAAGCCGCAGTTTCTGCGAGCGAAGCGAAGCTAAAACAAGGTTTATTTCACGAAGTGAAATCTTTTATTCGCAAAGCGAATAAAAGGAGATGATGAAATCATCAAGTCGCAGTTTCTGCGAGCGAAGCGAAGCTAAAACAAGGTTTATTTTAGTTATTAGACTAAAATTGTTGATTGACAAGGAAATCTAACCGCAGTTTCAGCGAAGTCAAAACGCACCTAACGATTTGTTATGTTTTCGTTTTTTACCTGGCGCATAGGCTGGCAGAAACTGCGGCTTTTTGCTACGCAAACATCAGAGTTTCAGGCTGCCTGAATGAATTATTCTCCGTCTAAAATCAGCTGGCGTAATTTCTCGACTTCTGCAGGCAGTCCGATGACCATCAGTACATCATTTTCTTGCAAAACCATGTTTTCTGTGGTGTTTTTGTGGCTGTATGAACCTCGCCTAATGCCGATTAAACCGATGCGTAAGGCTTGCAATGGTAATTCGGTAACAGGTTTGCCGATAAAATGAGCATTTTGAGTGATTTGAATACTATCACGATAGAGATTTTTATCATTTTGGGCTTGGGCTAATTCGTCATCGCCCAAGAACATTTCTCGTACCGCACTGTATTTGTTTTGTCGTACAGAGCGAATGATTTTATACACTTGATGATATGGCATGCCGTAATTGAGCATGGTTTCACTTGCTAATACCAAGCCGACTTCTTGATCTTCTGAAACAATGCTGGATGCACCTTTTTCGCTTAATTGATTGATTTGTTCATGCGTATTGCCTCGAACAATCACAGGAAGAGTAGGGCGAATGGACATCACCAAAGCCAAAATATGCTCGTTTTCTTTGAAAGAACGACTGCTTAAAATCAACATTCTGGCACGCTTTAATCCTGCTGCCATCAGAATATCTCTGCGTTTGGCATCGCCAAAAGCGATGGGTTCCCCTGCAAGACGGGCAGCCTGAACGCGTTTGGCGTTTAAATCCAAAACATAATAATTGATGTTTTCTTGTTGCAGTAGTCGTGCTACGGTTTGTCCTGTGTGTCCAAATCCTATCAAAATCACATGGTCATTTTTCGACATATTTTCGACCAAAACATGATGTAAATCGACGGATTGTTCTTCCCAGTTGCTTTTGAATAGTCGTTTGGTGATTTTGGGTGTTAATCCAATGATGAGGGGTGAAATCAGCATTGAAATCAAAATAGAGGCTGTACCTGCTTGTACGAGGTCAGGAGATATCAGTTTGTCATTCAGTGCCAACGATAATAAAACAAAACCAAATTCGCCCCCTTGTGCCAAGTATAAGGCAGCCTGAAAACTGTTTTTCTTACTGTGTTTGTCCCAAATGGCAATGCCGTAAATAATCAGTGCTTTAATGATTAACAATATCAAAACAAAGATGATGATGGTGCTGTAATGTTGAATCAGGACATGAAGGTCGAGTTTCATGCCTACGGTGATGAAGAAAAAGCCTAATAAAATATCTCTAAATGGACGAATGTCGTCTTCTACCTGAAAACGATATTGTGTTTCAGCAATCAACATTCCTGCGACAAATGCGCCCAATGCCAATGACAGTCCTGCCAACTCGGTAAGATAGGCGACACTTAATACCACCAGTAAGACATTCAGCATGAATAATTCTGATTGTTCTTGCTTGGCAACCAGATTAAACCAAGGGCGTAGAAGTTTTTCGCCAAAATAAAGCAACAGCAATAAAACGGCAACCATTTTAATGAGTGCTAATGGCAATTCCACCCACAAAGAGGAAGCATCTCCTGCCAAAGTTCGCATCAAAATCATGATTGGCACAACGGCGATATCTTGCATCAGCAAAATACCCATGGCGATTTGTCCGTGTGGCGAGCCTAATTCGTTATTTTCGGACATTAAGCGACTGACTATTGCCGTAGAAGAAACCGCCAACGCTCCTGCCAATGTGAATGATGCTAAAAGTGGAAATCCTAATAATGAACTGACGGTCATAACCAGCAGCATGGTTAATATGACTTGTAAGGAGCCTAAACCAAATACCAGCCGTTTCATTGAACGCAGGGTTGCTAATGAAAATTCTAAACCGATGCTGAACATTAAGAAAACGATGCCGATTTCGCCCAGAAAATCAGTGGATTCTGTTTGTGGAACCAGTTTTAATACGCCTGGTCCTGAAATAAAGCCCACGACCAAATAGCCCAGCATGATGGGAATACGGAAGCGACGGCATAAAATCACCGTAATCACTGCCACCAATAGAACCAAAACCACAGAATCAAGGGCGTGCATGGGGGTAATCGTTGTTGAAAGTGAGATGGTTTATTGAATATACACGAAAATATAGAAAAATCAATGTTTTTCTATTGAAATCATTATTCTGATTGATTTTGACAAAGATATCGTTTCAGCCTGCCTGTTTTGTATTGATCAGGCAGCCTGAAAGATTTTGATAAGAATTTTTTCAGCTTGCCTTAATCTTGTATTCAAAAGGTTTTCAGCCTGCCTGTTTTATATGGATCAGGCAACCTGAAAGATTTTGATAAGAATTTTTTCAGGCTGCCTTTGTTGAATATCGTATCAAAAAGGTTTTCAGCCTGCCTGTTTTGTATTGATCAGGCAGCCTGAAAGATTTTGATAAGAATTTTTTCAGGTTGCCTTAATCTTGTATCCAAAAGGTTTTCAGCCTGCCTGTTTTGTATTGATCAGGCAACCTGAAAGGTTTTGATTAAGATTTTTTTCAGGTTGCCTTAATCTTGCATCCAAAAGGCTTTCAGCCGGCCTGTTTTGTATTGATCAGGCAGCCTGAAAGATTTTGATAAGAATTTTTTCAGGCTGCCTTGATTTAATCTTGTATTCAAAAGGTTTTTAGCCTGCCTGTTTTATATTGATCAGGCAGCCTGAAAGATTTTGATTAAGATTTTTTTCAGGTTGCCTTTGTTGAATATCGTATCCAAAAGGTTTTCAGCCTGCCTGTTGGTTAGAAAATTGCTGTGAAAAAATGTTTATTTTCCAGCCAACCACGCAGATGATTTTTGCGGTTTGAGTAAGTATTGGCATGAAGTTCCTTCTTGGGCAACAAAGGAAGTTTCAAACAGTTGAGCATCGCGGAAATAGTGAATGACGACTGTATCGCCTGCTTGAATTTCCTGCCAAATTTCTTCCCAGCGACTGACGGAACGATGATTGATTGCCACAATAATGTCTTGTGCGTTAATTCCAGCCGCTTCTGCATGAGAATGATGTTGAACACTCATGACTTTTTTTCCTAAATCTTGGTCTTTTAAGCGTGCCCCAAAAGCGATTGGATTGGGTTTTGTCTGCACATCTATTCCCAGTTGTTGCAAGGACGCTTCCAACGGCAAATCGCAGGCTTGATAAACCCAATCATCAAAATGATGATCGAATAATGAACGCCAATCATCCATCGTAATGCCGTTTTTCCCTTGAATCGCTTGATGATAAAAATGTTTCATCACTTCGTCTAATGAAGCGAATTTCCCACGCCCAGCACGCAAGGTCGCATCACAACACAAAGCCAGCAAAGAACCTTTTTTATAGTAACTGACTGTGGTGTTTTCGCTGTTTTCATTGGGATGATAGGCTTTTGTCCAAGCATTAAAACTGGCTTGTGCCAAACTTTGTACTTGCAATCCCGCTTGCGAACGCACCGTAGTGATGGTTTTGCTCAATAAAGAAAGGTATTCTTGCGGCGTAATCACGCCACAACGAACCAGTGCTAAATCATCGTAATACGCTGTAATGCCTTCAAATGCCCATAATTGCTCGGTGTAGTTTTCATGCTGCAAGTCATAGTTCAAAAATTCTTTGGGACGCAATGTTTTGACATTCCAAGCATGGAAATATTCATGACTGAATAAACCCAATAAAACAATGTAATCGTTGCGATTAACTTCACGGCGTAGTGACGGCAAAGAACTGCGTGGTGCCAGTAGGGAAGAGGATGACAAATGTTCCAATCCACCATAACCGTTTTCGGTAACTCGTAATAGAAAGTCATATCGTTCAAATGGAGCATGAGCAAACATTTGAATGTGTTGCTGGCAAATTTTGGCAACATCTTCAATCAAACGATTTTCGTCTAAATAGGGAGCATCACCATCAATCCAAATATGGTGCGGAATATCAGCCACTTCAAAAAATAAATGTTTCAGGCAGCCTGAAAGCATGGGAGCATCTAATAAAGCCCTGTAATTTTCAGCACGATAAACACCATCTTTTTCTGGCAAGGGTACGATGGTTTGCCATCTTTCAGGCAGCCTGAAAGAAATTTCACAGGGTTCATCTTCATGATTTTCAACAAACATCAATAAAGCGGCACTATCAAAAAAAGCACGATTTTGATCCAAAAAAGCAGCTCGCACCGAAGAATCGAATGCGTAAACATCGTATTCAATCTTCCACAAACCTTTAATTGGCGGGGTTTTCCAAGCATTTTTACGAATTTGTTGCAAAGGGTGTGACAAATTGTCGCAGATAGCGTACACTTGCACGATGTTTTGGGCATAGTCTCGAATCATGTAACTACCGATGGTCCAGTTGGGCAAAACGACAGTCATTGGAGCATCTTTTTCGTTGTAAAAAGAAAGACTTACATGGAAAAGGTGACGGGTTAAATGAGCAGCAGAAACAGTGTAATGGAGCATTTTGAACTCTTCAAATTGGCATAAAAATTGCACTATTTTAACTTTCATTTGATTTTAGTCAAAAAACTTTCCGATAAAGTCGGCTAATCTCAACAGGATTATTCAGGGAAAAGCATGGTGAATATGCCTTTAACTTGAAGTAATTGAAGAGTTAATCATCAGATTGGCTTTTCGTTCATCGGTACGGTCGTTCGCAAGGACGATTTATCCAAACCTTAACCCCATGAATTTATGGAGAATTTTTTTATGGAAACGCAAACTTACAACTACAAGGTAGTTCGGCAATTTGCCGTAATGACCGTAGTGTGGGGGATTGTTGGTATGCTGGTGGGCGTGCTTATTGCAGCTCAACTGTTTTTACCAGCATTGAATTTGACTGATATTGGACCTTGGTTCCATTTCGGTCGTCTTCGTCCTTTACACACAAACGCTGTGATTTTCGCATTCGGCGGTTGCGGTCTTTTTGCAACTTCGTATTATGTAGTGCAACGCACTTGTAATACGCGTTTATTTGGTGGTCCATTGGCTGCTTTCACCTTTTGGGGCTGGCAGTTGGTGATTTTGTGTGCAGCAATCTGCTACCCATTGGGTATCACACAAGGTAAAGAATATGCTGAATTGCCTTGGTGGGTGGATTTGTTAGTTACAGTTGTGTGGGTTGCTTATGCAATCGTGTTCTTCGGTACATTGGCTACTCGTAAAGTAAAACACATCTATGTTGCTAACTGGTTCTACGCTGCTTTCATTTTGGCGATTGCTTTATTGCACATTGTGAATAATATTGCGGTTCCATCTGATTTCACTACTTCTTATCCAGTGTATTCAGGTGCGATTGATGCGATGGTTCAATGGTGGTATGGTCATAACGCAGTAGGCTTCTTCTTAACCGCTGCATTCTTGGGTATGATGTACTACTTCGTGCCAAAACAAGCAGGTCGTCCTGTATATTCTTATCGTTTGTCAGTGGTTCACTTCTGGGCTTTGATTTTCACCTATATGTGGGCAGGTCCTCACCACTTACATTACACCGCATTGCCTGACTGGACACAATCTTTGGGTATGGTGTTCTCCTTGATTTTATTGGCTCCATCTTGGGGTGGTATGATCAACGGCATTATGACCTTGTCTGGTGCATGGCATAAATTGCGTACAGATCCTATCTTGAAATTCTTAATCGTATCTTTGTCTTTCTACGGTATGTCTACATTTGAAGGTCCAATGATGTCTGTTAAATCAGTCAATGCGTTGAGCCACTACACTGACTGGACCGTAGGTCATGTACACTCTGGTGCATTAGGTTGGGTAGGCTTTGTAACTATGGGTTCTATGTACTACTTAATCCCACGCTTGTTCGGTCGCAAAGAAATGTATTCTACTAAATTGATTGAAACACACTTCTGGATTGCAACCGTAGGCGTTGTGTTATACATCGCATCTATGTGGATTGCAGGTGTAATGCAAGGTTTGATGTGGCGTGATTTAAATCCAGATGGTACTTTAACTTACTCTTTCATCGAGTCTGTGAAACAAAGTAAACCTTTCTTCGCAATTCGTTTGGTAGGCGGTTTATTGTATTTGGCTGGTATGGTGATTATGGCTTACAACACATTCCGCACTATTGGTGCTGGTAAAGCGGTTGACGCCCCCATTCCTACTGTCTCTCAAACTCAACATTAAGAAAGGCAGGAAAGAATTATGAATTTTCAAAAACTCGCAGAAGAAAAAACACTTTTCTTAATTGTGTTTATTTTGATTCTGATTAGTGTTGGTTTGCTGATTGAAGTTGTTCCTTTGTTTGGTTCAAAATCAGTAACACAACCTGTGCCTAATTTGAAACCTTACACTGCTTTACAAGTGGCAGGGCGAGATATTTACATTCGTGAAGGCTGCTATGTATGCCACTCACAAATGATTCGTCCGTTCCGTGCTGAAACAGAGCGTTATGGTCATTACTCCGTAGGTGGTGAATCTGTTTATGATCATCCATTCCAATGGGGTTCTAAACGCACAGGTCCAGATTTGGCTCGTGTCGGTGGTCGTTACTCTGATACATGGCATCAAATGCACATGGAAGATCCGCGTTCAGTGGTTCCTGAATCAGTAATGCCTGCATTCCCTTGGTTGTCTAAAAATCGTGTGAATGTTGATACTACGGTAAGACATATGCACACATTGGCTGTTGTTGGTGTTCCTTACACTGACGCAGATTATGCAGCAGCTAAAGAGGAAATGACTGGCGAAGACGGTAAACCGAAAACCGAATTAGACGCAGTGATTGCCTATTTGCAAGTTTTAGGTACTGCATTGGACAACACTACTCAAAGGTAAATCATGGTCAATACAGCTCGAATTTTATTTACAGTATTTTGCCTTGTGTCATTTATCCTGATTGTGTTACTGACATATCGCAAAGGGGCGAAATCAAGTTATGACAACATTGCTCGCAATATTGTTGAAGATGATGATTTGCCACTGCAAAATGGTTTGGGTGTGGATTTGACTCGTGAAAACGGAGCAAAATAAATGAATACATCAGATTTCACCAGTAATTTCTGGGATATTTATATCGCAGTGATCCTGATTGTCAGTTTTATTGGTTTGGTTTGGTTGCTTGTTTCTCAAAGTAAAGCAGCTGGCAAAGCCAAACGAGACGCCAATGGTCAGGTAGAAACCATGGGGCATGAATGGGACGGAATTGAAGAATTCAACAACCCATTACCTCGTTGGTGGTTCTATCTGTTTGTGATTACTGTATTGTTTGGTATCGCATACTTTATCTTGTATCCTGGTTTTGGTTCTTTCAAAGGGGTCAAAGGTTGGACAAGTCATAATCAATACGATGCTGAAATGAAAGCCGCACAGGCACATTATCAACCGTTGTACAACAAATTTGCAGGTATGTCTATTGAGCAAATGGCACAAGATCCAGAAGCAAAAGCAGTGGGTCAAAACCTGTTCAATACTTACTGTATTCAATGTCACGGTTCTGATGCCAAAGGTACAAAAGGCTTCCCTGATTTGACTGATAATGATTGGTTATGGGGTGGTGATCCTGAATCCATTCAAGAAACCATTCGTAATGGTCGCTTGGGTGTGATGCAACCTTATGGTGGTTTGGATTCATTCCCAGAAGAAACAGCGAGAGATGTGGCACATTATGTCTTCTCTTTGAATGAAGATGCTGATTTCAAATCATCAAGAGCAAATCCGGAACGCGTTGCTCGCGGTCAAGACATTTTCCAAAATCAAATCTGTTTCACTTGTCACCAAGCTGATGGTAAAGGTTTGGTAACATTGGCACCAGACTTGACCGACAACATTTGGTTATGGGGCAGCAGTGAAAAAGATGTTGTGAATACCATTATTAAAGGTCATACCAACCAAATGCCTGCTTGGGAAAACTTCCTTGTCAGCAAAAATGAAGATGGTAGTGAAGATCTTTCTAAATTGCGTATCATGACTGCTTATGTATATGGATTGTCTGATCATGCCAAAGATGCAGCACCTGCACCAGCAGCTGAACCCGCTGCGGCAGCAGAACCTGCTGATGCTGATAGTGTTGTTGTTGAAGGTGATGTAGTGAAATTCTATTTCGCCACAGGCAGCAAAAATTTAGCCGCTGGTTCATCTGACGCATTGGCAAGTATTATTGCTGGTGTAGCAGAAGGCAAAAAAGCGGTTATTTCTGGTTATCACGATCCTACTGGTGATGCAGCTCAAAACGAGCAATTAGCCAAAGAGCGTGCACAAGCAGTTGAAAGTGCATTGATGGCATTGGGTGTTGATCCAAGCAGCATTGAGTTGAAAAAACCAGAAGTTACAGAAGGCGATGGCACAAACGCACAAGCTCGTCGTGTTGAAGTAACTTTGCAATAATTACCATTGCAATAAAAAACACCCACTGTAAAGTGGGTGTTTTTTTGTTTGCTTGATGGGAATTCAGGCAGCCTGAAAGGGAATAGCCTAATGATAGAGTAAGTAAGAATTGTTTGTTTCTCTATTGACAGAAATAACAAAAATAAATAAAGTAACGCCATTATGAAACTGAATCCGATTACTGAACAATTTATTTTACACTGGGGCGAGATGGGTTCTCGCTGGGGAGTGAATCGCACAATGGCACAGATTCATGCTTTGCTGTTTATTGTCGGTCGCCCAATGAATGCCGAAGAAATTGTGGAAACGCTGAGTGTGGCTCGTTCCAATGTAAGCAACAGTATTAAAGAATTACAAAACTGGCGTTTGGTTAAAACCGTGCCGATTATGGGAGATAGGCGAGATCATTTTGTCACAAGCGATGATGTGTGGGCATTGTTCAAAATCATTGCCGAAGAACGCATGAAACGCGAATTAGAACCCACAGTACAGTTTTTAGATCATTTAATCGCCAGTCCTGAATTTTCATTAGAAAATGAAAATGCTCAAAAACGCATTAAAGCCACACGCGACTTTGTGCAAACTTTATCCATTTGGGCGACAGATATTCTAAAACTGCCTGTTTCCGTAATGTCCAAAGTGCTGAAATTAGGTGCTGGAATACAGAAATTTTTGAAATAGTTTAGGTTTCAGGCTGCCTGAAAAACTTGAACCTATTGTTATATCTTCGATTTAAAATTTTTCACTTCACTCAACAATTTTTCGATTGTGTCATTGTCAAACTGTATTTTGAATTGCACATTGATTCTCTAAACAAATACTCTGCATGTTTGATTTTTGGTTGTTCTTCTTGGCGTAAATCATTGCTGTTAGAAAGATTTTTGCTTTCCAAAATCAAATTTAAGGTGTTCGGTGTTTGTTAGCATCTTTTTTGCTACTGATGTCCAATTTTTTGGCATATCACGGCAAAGATTTTTACTAAATGTTTTTTAAAACAGAAACTTTTGCGAAATTTATTACCGTCATTGTAAGACCTGATGAGATGGGCATGGCAACCTGAAACTTTGCAAAACTCTTTATTTTTAGGCTAATCTACATTAACTTCAAAAATAAAAAATTGGGTTTTATAAAGGTTTTTCAGGCTGCCTGAAAAGCTTTTTTTACTATTTTTGTGCACAGTAATTGATGACTTGGCACATATAGTATAAACAAATCATATAAAAGACGAGGGCAATGATGGCAAAAAAATTGAAGAAAGAAGTCAAAATCGCCATTATTGGATAAGCCAGAAAACACCATGATGGAATTGTTGGAACATGAGGAGCATCGAATTGACGCAGGGTTTGATAATCTTTATACCAGCCGTGAAAAACCACAAAATTCCAGTACAACAAAAAGATGTTGAGTAACACCATGATGATGGCGGGAATAAAAACCGAAGGCGAACTGAATTTGCTAAGCAATAGGGCGTTGATGTCTAAATCATTCATCTGGGTCAGCGACATGCCTGATAAAAGATTGCCCAAAATGATGCCTGTGAGCACAAAAATCAACAACATAGGGACAAGCAATAAAAGAATCGCTTTATTCGGTGTCGTTCTGGGCATAGCAAGGTTTTGCATACATTGCCATGCTCGATGAATAATGACATAACCATAAATCAACGCTGCAATGATTAAGCCCAAACCGATTAAAGAAAGTATCGCAAATACACCCCCAACTGCCGCTCCTGCTATGATGGCAATTAATCCTGAAACCAACCAAATCATCATTTTTTTGAATGAAGTGGCTTTAACTTGGGGTAATTGATTGTTTCTGGCGATGACTTCTTGTGTTTCTGAAATGCTGGTCGGTTGATTGTTGTGCCCAATATTTCGCATTTGTTTGACTGGAATCCAGTTGTCTAAACCTTCACGCCAAACCAAATCGTCTGCTTTTAAACGACCTGCGGTTATTTCAGTGCGAATAGTTTCTAAATCAACAGGTCCGATACGCTGACCATTCAAGACATAGTACCATTGAGTCATATTGAATCCTTTTTAAATAGCGGCATAATGGGCAAGTACGGCAATAAACATACACAAACCCACATTGTTGTTAAATAAAAATGTTTGAAAACAGGCTTCGCGGTTGCGATTTTTAATACGGAAATATTGAATGGCTTGTAAGAATACCGCAATTCCCCAAAATAGCCAAAATAAAATATGGGCATGAAGAACCCAGCCAACAGCTGCCATTAAAATAGCATGCAAGCCATGCAATGCCATCACCCAAATGACATCGTAATCACCAAAGGTTAAGGCAGAAGTTCGAATGCCAATGTTGATGTCGTCAGGTTTATCAGAAATGGCGTAAATGGTATCAAAAGCAATAACCCAAGGAATATTGGCAAGCATCAGCAAAACAACAATCCAAGGAAGAGAATTGGTTTGTGCGGCAAATGCCATCGGAATACCAAAAGAATAAGCAATCGCTAAATAAAGTTGTGGAATGGGAAAAAATCGCTTGGTAAGCGGATAGGTAAGTAATAAAAATGCAGCAACCACTGCCACTTTCCACGCCAATAACGGCATGGGGATAAGACATAAAATCCCCAAAACGCCACACAAAATGGCAATTCCCCAAGCTTCATATGCTTGAATTTCGCCTGCTGGAAAAGGACGATTTTTGGTGCGTAATACCTGTGCGTCAAAATCGCGGTCTAAATAATCATTCACCGCACAACCTGCTGAATGCATCAAAAAAGGAGTGATGCCAAAAATAACCACCCAATGCCATAAAGGATTGCCATTAGCAGCAATCCACAATGCAATCCAAGTAGGCCATAGCAAAAGCGTTGCACCAACAGGCATTTCAATGCGAATCAGCCGACCATAAACTTGCAGTCGATTCAAAATGAATGTTGTATTCATAAAAAAATCCAAAAAGTTAATCCGTTGATTTTATCCGAAACGGCGATTGTAGGCATATTTAAAAAGAATTTTTATTGCTGTGCAAGGTTTTCAGGCAGCCTGAAATCTTTTTTTTTCAGATACTGATTTGTTTTGCAAGGGTTTTTAGTGGATGTACGGTTTCAGGCTGCCTATTTGTATTGTATAATTAAAAACTTTTTCTTATTGAATAGTGGTTCGAAATCCTCCCACTATAAAAAACTACGGAGTTCTTAAAAATGTATTCTTTTACGCTTGAACAACGGCAAGTAGCCTTACGCCGTTTGGTATTTTTTCACATCATCATTATTGCAGCCAGCAATTATCTTGTTCAATTTCCATTCAGTATTGGGGAAATTCATGCCACTTGGGGGGCTTTGTCCTTTCCGTTTATTTTTGTGGCAACCGATTTGACGGTGCGTATTTTTGGTAAAGAGCAAGCACGCAAAATTGTTTTTTACGCCATGATTCCCGCTTTGATTTTGTCGTATGCGATTTCGGTATTGTTTCAAAACGGCAGTTGGACGCAATGGTCGGATTTGGCAACTTTTAATCTTTTTGTGATTCGCATTGTGGTGGCGAGTATGCTGGCTTATTTATTGGGGCAGTTGTTGGATATTACGGTTTTTAACCGTCTACGCCGTTTGAAACACTGGTGGATTGCACCATCAGCATCTTCCATTTTAGGCAGTGCAGCAGATACTTTTGCTTTTTTTGGTATTGCGTTTTTTCACAGTCCAGATGCGTTTATGGCACAAAATTGGGTGCATATTGCTTGGACAGATTATGCTTTTAAACTGGTGATTAACTTATTGTTCTTTCTGCCGATTTATGGCGTACTTTTGCGGTATGTGATGAATTATTTAGTTGCCATGAATGAAAAATCCAATCATCAAAACATGCTGACCGAATAAGTTTCAGGCTGCCTGAATAATGCTACAATCAAGGAGATAACAGTGAGCCATGCGGCAGTATGCGTGATGAGTGGCGGAATGGACAGTGCTGTTTGTGCTTTTATTGCAAAATCAAAAGGATATGAAATTATCGCTTTGCATTTTGACTATCAGCAACGCACGATGGAAAAAGAACGCCAATGTTTTGAAAAGTTGTGCAAAGATTTGCAGGTTGCCAAAAAAGTGGTCATCAATGCAGATTTTATCGCCCAAATTGGTGGGAATTCGCTGACGGATACTTCCTTGCCGATTCGTGAAAACGGTTTACATCATCAGGAAATACCCAATTCATATGTTCCCTATCGCAATGGTGTTTTTTTGTCGATTGCAGCAGCAGTGGCACAAAAAGAACAAGCCCATGATATTTTTATTGGTGTCGTGCAAGAAGACAGCAGCGGTTATCCAGATTGTACGCAAGATTTTATTGATAAAATCAATGTGGCAATTCAAAGTGGGACAAGCGAAAAGATTACCATTCATGCTCCATTATTGCATTTGACGAAAGCCGAAATTGTCCAACAAGCCATCCGTTTCAGGGTGCCTTTGGAACATACTTGGAGTTGCTATCAAAATCAACAAACGCCTTGCGGGGTTTGTGATAGTTGTTTATTACGAAAAAAAGGGTTTCAACTCGCCTGTGCGACTGACCCCATTTATGGCGAATTTTCAGGCAGCCTGAAAGGTTTATAACGATGAATCACGAAGAATTTGCAGACAATCATTTTATTCGCACCATTATCGAAGACGATTTAAAAAACGGTAAATATCAAAGCATTATTACCCGCTTCCCGCCAGAGCCTAATGGCTATTTGCACATTGGGCATGCCAAAAGCATTTGCTTGAATTTTGGCTTGGCACATATTTACAATGGACAGTGCAATTTGCGGTTTGACGATACCAATCCAGAAAAAGAATCGGACGAATATGTGCGTTCGATTATGGAAGATGTGCAATGGTTGGGCTTTAAATGGGCAGGCGAGCCTCATTATGCTTCGGATTATTTTGAACAACTTTATCAATACGCCGAACATCTGATTGAACAAGGCTTGGCGTATGTTGATGAATTGAATGCAGACGAAATGCGAGAATATCGCGGCACGCTTACCGAAGCGGGTAAAGAAAGCCCTTATCGCAATCGAACGGTAACAGAAAATTTGGATTTATTTCGCCGCATGCGTGCTGGGGAATTTGAAGATGGTTCCAAAACCTTGCGTTTGAAAATTGACATGGCATCAGGCAACCTGAATATGCGAGACCCTGTTATTTATCGCATTCGCCGTGTTCATCATCATCGCACAGGCGATCAATGGTGTATTTATCCCATGTATGATTACACGCATTGTTTGTCTGATGCGATTGAACATATTACCCATTCCATTTGTACGCTTGAATTTGAAGCTCATCGTCCATTGTACGACTGGGTCATAGAACATGTGGATTCACCAAGCACACCACATCAATATGAATTTTCACGCTTGGAATTGTTGTATTCCATCACTTCCAAACGCAAACTGAATCAATTAGTGCAGCAACAATATGTTTCAGGCTGGGATGACCCACGAATGCCTACTATTTCAGGCATGAGAAGACGCGGGTATACACCAGCAGGATTGCGGTTGTTTGCTAAACGCGTAGGCGTTTCCAAAAGCGAAAATGTGGTAGATATGGATGTATTAGAAGGGGCAATTCGTGAAGATTTAGAACACACCGCACCTCGCATGATGGCGGTTTTGCGTCCATTAAAAGTGGAAATTACCAATTTTGATGAAAGCAAAATACAAGGCAAAACCGCAGCATATCATCCTGAAAAACCAGAATTTGGCGAAAGGGAATTAAAACTTGCTCCTACGATTTACATCGAAGCAGATGACTTCGCCATTGATCCCCCAAAAGGCTGGAAGCGTTTAGTTGCAGGCGGAGAAGTGCGTTTGCGTCATAGCTATGTCATGAAATGCGAAGAAGTAGTACAAGACAGCAATGGCAATATCACTGCCTTAAAATGCAGTATTGATTACGATACATTAGGCAAAAATCCCGAAGATCGCAAAGTCAAAGGCGTGATTCACTGGCTGCCTGAAAATACCGCAGTGAAAGCACAAGTGCGTTTATACGACCGTTTATTTACAGAACCACGCCCCGATGCTGTGCGTGGTGAAGATGGCGAATATCGTGATTTTATTGAGTTTCTTAATCCAGAATCACAAACAGTGATTACCGCATTTGTTGAGCCCATTGCCCAAACTTTACAACCAGAATCTCACTGGCAATTTGAACGATTGGGTTATTTTGTTACCGACCGTTTTGACCACAAAGAAAACGCCATTGTGTTTAATCATACGGTTACTTTGCGAGATACTTGGAAGAAAAAATAACAGGAAAACAACATGCGTCATATTCACATCATCGGCATTGGCGGCACTTTTATGGGTTCTTTGGCAGCACTGGCAAAAGAATCAGGATTTCGCGTTACAGGTTGCGACCAGCACTTGTATCCGCCGATGAGTACGCAGTTGGAAAACTTGGGAATTGAAGTACATGAAGGTTTTGATGCACAACAATTAGATGATTTTCCTGCTGATGTGTATGTGATTGGCAATGTTGCCAAGCGTGGCATGGAAGTGATTGAAGCGATTTTAAATCGCAAACTTCCCTTTATTTCAGGACCACAATGGTTGTCAGAAAATATTTTGCAACAATGCCGTGTTTTGGCTGTGGCAGGGACGCATGGTAAAACCACAACTTCGTCTATGTTGGCTTGGGTTTTAGAATATGCAGGTTTAAAACCTGGTTTTTTGATTGGTGGCGTACCGCAAAATTTTGCCATTTCCGCCCGCTTGCCCCAACATGAAACGGCTTTTTTTGTGATTGAAGCCGATGAATACGATACGGCATTTTTTGATAAGCGTTCTAAATTTGTGCACTATCATCCAGAAGTTGCGATTTTGAATAATTTGGAATACGACCATGCCGATATTTTTGCTGATTTAAAAGCCATTCAAACGCAATTTCATCATTTGGTTCGTACCATTCCCAGTCAAGGTTTATTGGTGGTGAATCATCGTTCAGGCAGCCTGAAAACTGTTTTGGAGCAAGGTTGTTGGACGCCTGTTACTTATTTTGCTGATGAACCATCATGGCACGCTGAAAACCGTACGGCAGATGGTTTTGATGTTTTTTCAGGCAGCCTGAAAGTTGGGCATATTCAATGGGATTTATCAGGAATTCATAATATTCATAATGCGTTGGCTGTGATTGCCGCAGTCAATCATTTGGGTATATCACCAGAAACTGCTTGTGCGGCTTTATCGTCTTTTGCCAATGTGAAACGGCGAATGGAAATTAAAGGCGTTGCCAAAGATGTTACGGTTTATGATGATTTTGCTCATCATCCTACGGCGATTCAATCGACATTAGAAGGTTTGCATTTCAGGCAGCCTGAAACACGGATTATTGCTGTATTAGAGCCGCGTTCAAATACTATGAAAATGGGCGTTATGAAAGACGCATTGCCTCAATCTTTACAAATCGCTGAACATATTTTTTGTTACAGTGGCGGTTTGAATTGGAATGTAGCCCAAGCCCTGCAACCATTGGGCGACAAAGTAACCGTATGCGATGATATCGAATTGCTTATACAAAAAATCGCCGCTTTTGTACAACCGCATGATGCGGTGGTGGTGATGAGTAACGGCGGATTTCAAAACATCCATCAACGCATACTCAATCAAATTCAGGCAGCCTGAAAATGAAACTCCCGCTATGGAAAGAATTGCAAGAGCCAATTAAACGACATCGTTATGTGGTTTTTGCGTTCTTTTTGTGGCAGCGTTTTCGTCAATTTCGCCTCACAGAATCCGCCGCCAGTTTGACATACACCACGCTATTGGCATTAGTGCCGTTGTTTACGGTAATGCTGATTATGTTAAAAGCGTTTCCCATGTTTTCGCAATTAAGCGAGCGTTTTAAGCAGTTTATGACGCATACATTAGTACCATCGGGCGTATCTCATGTTGAAACCTATTTGCAAGAATTTTCCAACAAAGCAGGCAACCTGACGATTATCGGCATTCTTCTATTAGCAGCATCCGCATTGTTGCTGATGATGACGATTGAAAAAACATTCAACCGCATTTGGCAGGTCAAAAAACAACGACCATTATTGTTTCGATTGTTGATGTATTGGACGGTGATTACATTAGGACCGTTAGGCATAGGCTTAATGTCTTCTTTATGGACATTTGTATTCAAACCATCAGACTTTTTATTATCGCATCCTGTATGGGCGATGACTTTATTCACCATCACTTCCATATTGTTTTACACCGTATTGCTTGCATTTTTATACCGCATCGTGCCGAATGCCTTTGTTCCTGTGCATCATGCTATGTTGGGGGGATTTTTAACAGCGGTAGTATTTGAAATCGTTCGACGCGGTTTTGGTTGGTATGTACATCATTTCAATAGTTACGAATTGATTTACGGCACCTTTGCGATTATTCCCTTATTTTTGATTTGGTTATTTTTCTTATGGGCGATTGTTTTGGGTGGGGCAGTACTCACCGCAGGATTATCGCATTGGCATGGCGAAGCCTTTCGTCATTATCAACACGCACGCAAGCAGGGGGCATTTGTGGCGGCATTGTCGGTGTTGGATTTATTGAATGACGCCCATGCCAAAGGGAAAATACTCACCATTAAAGATTTTCGTAAAAACATCAATTTAGGCTATGATGCAATTAGCGATATGCTTTATCAATTAGAAAACGCAGGCTGGGTGATTCAAACAAGCAAGGGCTGGTTGATGAAAACCGATGCCCAGCACATTCCCATGAAAGATATTTTTCATCGCTTTGTTTATCAATCACCATCACACCATCAAGCCACAGCGGTACAACAAGGAGTACAACAATTATTTTCCCCGCTTTCAGGCGGCCTGAATGATAGTTTGGGCAATTTTTTGGCAAAAAATAAACAGGCAGGCTGAAATGTTCAGGTTGCCTGTTTTAATATAGGCAGGCTGAAAAGTATTTTCCATCTGGGGAAAATATGAAACAGGCAGGCTGAAAATATTTCTCGCTAGTGCTTTTTCAGGCTGCCTACTTTATTATTGAGCAAGCGTTTTATTGGCTGTATGTCTTAATGGACTACAAAAGGATGTTGTGATCCCGCAACATTTTGTTTGATGGCACTTTATTAAAGTGCATTTGTTCCAAGTTCATGTCTTCGATGTGATATTCTTAAATCCGCATTGGCAAGTTTGGGATTATTTTTAACTTGTTTTAGTGTATTTTTATTTTCAAATGGAAGGAACTTTTATGAGAAACAGCCGTCTTCGCAACCTGCGAACCTGCGAACCTGCGAACCTGCGAACCTGCGAACCTGCGAACCTGCGAACTTGCGAACTTGCGAGTTTCTAATTTTTGTCGCATAAATCACATGGTTTTTTTACAATCACTTTTACAATCATTTAGCAAACTTGGTTTCAGGCTGCCTGAAAAGTTTGTTCAAAAACTTTTTCCTTTAACTTGTTCCTTATTATTCCTTACTGCCTGTGGCACGATGACAGGCATTCCTGCACATGGTGGTGGCAAACGATTTGCGGTGGAGCAAGAGCTGATTTCAGCCTCTTCTCGTGCGGCGGTGAAAAATCTTCAAGTGGATGCTTTGTATGGCAAAAAAGTGGCGGTATTTATTTCTATGATAGGCGATCAAGGTTCAGGCACCC
>JAGCOT010000035.1 GCA_017645365.1 Neisseriaceae bacterium | reverse complement strand
TTTCATCTAATTCAATCAAACCGCTGAAAATCTCATCGGCTTCTTGCAATAAATGATACTCTATTACCTGCCTTGTTTTTTTGTAAAACAATGCCGCAGAATTGGGGTTAATCTGCAAAATATCGGCTGCACTTCTTGCTATAACTTCTAATACAAAAAATTCAAGCAGTTTCTTCTGTACAGATTTCTTTAATTTACAATGTGTTATCTTCATTTTTGCAGTCTATCATAACTGCTAATCTAATACAGCCCCAATCAAAATGTTGCAGGATCACAACAACAACTGTTGTTTGCAAAATGAATAGACTGCCTATAACACCCACATTAACTTATTTTGCAAAAATTCCGCATAGAAAATACTTTCAGGCTGCCTGTTTATTTTTTGCCAAAAAATTGCCCAAACTATCATTCAGGCCGCCTATTAGAAACTCCTGCAAAACCTACTATTTAAAAATAAAACGCCGTAGGGTGGAACATCACGCCACTAACTCGACCAATAGGTCGAGATAAAAATAATTAAAATTCAAATACTTGCAATTATTAACATTTTGGTGGGTCGAAGACCCACCCTACGGCAGGCTGAATTTTTTATTCATAGTTAAGTTTTGCAGAAGGTTCTATTAAGAAGACTTCCTAAAAGATTGCTCACAATAAAACCTTTTCAGCCTGCCTATATTAAAACAGGCAACCTGAACATTTCAGGCTGCCTGTTTTTTGTTACGGCATCAATAATTAGCGTTCTACTGCTAATGCTGTACCCATACCGCCACCGATACACAATGTTGCTAAACCTTTTTTAGCATCGCGGCGTTTCATTTCGTGAAGCAAGGTTACCAAAATACGGCAGCCTGATGCACCAATGGGATGTCCCAATGCAATCGCACCGCCGTTAACATTCACTTTGGACATATCCCATTTTAATTCGCCTGCAACACCCAAAGCTTGTGCAGCAAAGGCTTCATTGGCTTCTACCAAATCCAAATCTTCCAAGTTCCAACCTGCGCGTTTTAAGGTTGCCTGTGTTGCAGAAACTGGACCAATACCCATAATAGCAGGTTCTACGCCAGTAGAAGCATAAGCACGCACAGTTGCCAATGGGGTTAAACCTAATTCTTTGGCTTTTTCTGCGGTCATTAACATAACAGCAGCTGCCCCATCGTTAATGCCTGATGCGTTGGCTGCGGTTACTGTGCCGTCTTTTTTGAATGCTGGACGCGGTTTTTTGATGCTGTCCATCGTGGCACCCTTGCGGATAAATTCGTCTTGGTCAAATACGATTGGGTCGCCTTTTTTCTGTGGAATGGTAACAGGAACGATTTCTTCTTTGAATTTACCTGCGGCTTGTGCTGCTTCGGCTTTGTTTTGAGATTGAACAGAAAGTTCGTCTTGTGCATCGCGTGAAATATTGTATTTTTCTGCGACATTTTCAGCAGTGATGCCCATGTGATAGTTGTTATAAACATCCCATAAACCATCTTTAATCATGCAATCAATCACATTGCTATCACCCATACGAGCACCTGTACGCATTGCTGGCAATAAATAAGGGGCACGCGACATGGACTCTTGACCACCTGCAATAACAATTTCTGCATCGCCTGCTTTGATGGCTTGTGCGCCTAATTCAACGGCTTTCAAACCTGAACCGCATACTTGATTGATGGTTAATGCTGGCGTGGTTACTGGGAAACCTGCTTTTAATGTTGCTTGGCGTGCTGGATTTTGACCGCAACCTGCTGTCAGAACCTGACCCATAATCACTTCACAAACTTGCTCTGGCTTAACGCCTGTTTCTTCCAATAAAGATTTCAAAACCAATGCACCTAAATCAGTAGCATCAATACCAGATAAAGAACCACCAAAACTACCAATGGCTGTACGGCGTGCTGCAACGATAACAACTTCTGTCATGTTCAACTCCATAATAAATGTTATAAAAATATTTCAGGCTGCTTTCAGGCTGCCTGAAATGTGAAAAATTTATGTATTCTACATCAATTTCGCAAATTCAACTTCTGTGAACGAAGCCCTATTTGAAACAGAATAGGAAATACAATCGAAAAACGCGTGTAATTTTCCGCTGGTGCGATGTTTAATTTTCCATATAAATCATGCACATAGTCGCGTATTTGGATCAATTCTGGATTGGCAGTTTCGTGTACTTGATGATTAAACAAAAGCATCATCAACTCTTGTTTATTCATCTGCCCTGCCCCCTGAATTTTGGATTTCATCGCTTGATGACGAATACGGTCAAAATCAATTCCGCGACCGTCATCTTCCACCACCAAACGGGCTTGATTGCCCTCTCGCGTCAAAGTAATTCGCAAACGCCCCTGCTGATTTTTATTGGCATTGTGCCGTTCTTGGGGGGTTTCAATGCTGTGCGTAATGTGATGGGTAATCATTTGTTGTAATAATTTTTTCAGGATTTGCTGTTGTTGCTGATTGCCTGAAAATGTATCAAAACCCTTACAGCCTACCAAAATGGATTTGTTTTGTTCTTCTGCGGTTTGATAGGCAAAGCGACAATAATCTTGATCCTGCCAAGCATCATCATAATCTTTGGGTATCGAATGACCATACGACAAAGTTTTGGGCGTATTGGATGGGCGAGTAAATGGATTGGCAATCGGTTCATCATCTTTGGGAGATGGTTTGACAGAAGTTGCTTCTGCCAATGAAACAGGATTTTTCACTTTCAAAGAGATGGTTGTATCTGTTGAAGCAGGCTGAATGGTTTCGTTTGTGGTTTCTGATTCATCAACGGCAGCCTGAAAAGTGGGTTTTGTTGAATAAACCGCTGTTTTTGCCAGAGTTGTTGCTTGTGGATTGATGGTCGATTGAATCGTGCGAGATTTATCTTCTTGGATTGGTTTGCGAGTGCTTCTGCGTTGTGCAGGCATCGCAAAACATAAACGACTGACACTAAACAAAGCCACGAAAGCACTCATCAACGACAAACTTAATAAAACGCCTTTGGCAGAAGAAGTATTCAAGCTGCCTGAAAGCATGGCGGACATTTGGTCGGCATGGTGCATAAAGGTTTTACCATGTTCATCAAACACAATCGAAACTTGATTGAGTTGGCTATCGTCCATCCCCACAGGTCTAATGCTACGAATCAACTGGTCAAGTTGTTGTCGGTCGTCTTGCCACAACACTTCCATATCTTGCAAAAGATTTTTCGCCTTACCCGATAAGGCTTCTACGAAAATTTTTTCTTCACTCAAAGACAAACTGCCACCGTCTTTTAAAACGGTGAATGTTTTGTCCATATCTACCATATCTTCTTGCAAAGCCGTTTTGGCTTCGGCGATATTTTGAGTATTGTGATTGTGATAGGCGTTGTCGATTTGTGCCAAAGATTTATTCAGTCGCTGCATCAACAACGATTGATGTTGAATGGCTTGTACAACACTGCCATGATTGGCTTGAATGGATTGCGGTAAAAAAAACAAACAACACAAAAATAAAAAAGTCAGCACAGTGCTGATGAAAGCCATTCGTTGTAATAAATTCAGTCTTAATAAAAAATTCATAAAATTGCGTGTCAATTTAGAAAATATTGGTTTATGACAAGATATAAGTCGAAAAGTTCTTGTATGGTCAATCCAGTTGAGAAATATACAATCTACAAAAAACCGCCAATGCGGCGAGGCAAAGATATTTTCTTTTCAACTGGCTATATTTTACACATGCAGACTTCAATCTTAATAGCCAAAACATGCGAAAAGAAACAACTCTTGATTCTTTTGTCTGATTTTTGAAACAGTTAGAGCAACAAAACTAACCCCAAATCGCCCCCAAAACACGATACCCTTTGGCCCCTGTTACATCAGGAATATTGCCACAAATACCGTGTATTCGGGCGTGTGCCAACCATGCAAATGCGGCGGCTTCTACCTGCATCACAGGAAGTCCATATTGTTGCGTATCTGTCATTTCCATTTCAGGCAGCCTGAAAGCAATTTGTTCGCGTAAAAAAGTATTCAGGCAGCCCCCACCGCATAAAATCAGCGTTTGCGGTGCGTATTTTTGAACCGCATCACTTAATGTGATGGCGGTCAGCAAAGTCAGTGTATGCAAAACATCGTACGGATTTTCATCGCCTTGCAAATATTGTTCTAACCAAGACAGTGAAAAATAATCTCGCCCAGTGCTTTTGGGTGGCGGTAAAGCAAAATAATCATCTGCCAAACAACGGGATAATAAATCAGGCAAGATTTTTCCCTGCCGTGCCAAACTGCCATTGGAATCAAATGCTTGATGAAAATGCTTTTGCGTCCAAGCGTCTATCAGCATATTGCCAGTTCCAGTATCAAAGCCCAAAATCTTTTCTGAATGGGCAGGTAAAACCGTAATATTGGCAATGCCACCAATATTCGCCACCACTATATTTTTTTCAGGCTGCCTGAAACACATATGATGAAAAGCTGGCACCAACGGGGCCCCCTGACCGCCCGCCGCAATATCCGCCGCACGGAAATCCCCTACCACAGGGATGGACAACGCTTCTGCCATCATTGCCCAATCTGCCAGTTGAATAGAATAACCTTGCTGTGGTTCATGTCGCACTGTTTGACCATGACAACCAATCGCTTCAATCGGAATATTTTGACTTTCAGGCTGTCTTAATAAATCTTCCACCACCGCAATATAATGACGACTCAAAGTTTGTGCCAATACGCGTGATTGATGCAATTCATTGTCCGACACATCTTGCAAATCTAATAATTGTTGGCGTAAATCATCATCAAACGGAATATAAGCATCAGCCAAAACACCATCAAAGCAGTGATTGCAAAAACGAGCCAAAACAGCATCCGCACCGTCCATGCTGGTGCCTGACATAATGCCAATCGCATAATGAAACAAGGGTTTTTCAGACATCATTCATCAATATTTTTATCAAACAGACGGATTATAAATCTTTATATTCTTTCAGGCTGCCTAAATACTTCTGATAACCCTAACAGGCAGCCTGAAAACACTTGAAGTGAATATGATAAAATCAATGCTCCCTATAAGATGATGTATTTTCCCCAATATGAAAAAACTGATGTTAATTTTGTTGATGGGCATATTAACCGCTTGTCAAACTTCGCATGTGGCTCCTGTTTCCAAACCTTCTTCTGGCAAAAAAACGAAAATCGTCAAAAAGAAACAAACCACATCCACAAAAATAAGCCCAGCAAAAACCAATACACCACAAACCCATCGCGTACAAAGCGGGGAAAATTTATATCGCATCGCCGAGCGTTATCATCGCAGCGTAGCTCAACTGATGGCTTGGAATTTTCTTACAGATGCCAATCAAGTTTCTGTCGGACAAGTTTTGCGAGTCAGTCCGCCACCTGCTCCGAATACTTCCACAGCAACATTCACTGGCAATACACAAACTTTGAACAATATGAAATTGGTTTGGCCTGTGCATGGGCAAACCAAAAAAACCAACAACGGCATCATCATCGCCACACAACAAAACAGTAATGTCGTAGCAGTAGAAAGCGGGACAGTGGTTTATGTCGGCAATGAAATGCGAGGATATGGCAATTTGGTTTTGATTCGCCACGCCAATCAAGTGGTTTCAGCCTATGGCTATAACAACAGCATTTTGGTTAAAAAAGGACAAAAAGTCGGCAAAGGCAGCGTAATTGCTAAAAGCGGTCGTTCTGATGCGGGGGAATCAGCCTTGTATTTTGCATTGAGTCAAAACAAACGCTTTGTTAATCCTTTGCAATATCTGCCACAATAATTTTGCATAGCAAAATTTTTCTGATAAAAATTTCATTTTTCGGTATCATTCGCAAATTGATTTTTGGGGGTATAGCTCAGTTGGTAGAGCGCTTGCATGGCATGCAAGAGGTCAGCGGTTCGATCCCGCTTATCTCCACCAAAAAGTCAAACACCCAAATGAGATGTTGTATCGTTTGACTGAATAGATTCCTTGATGATTATTCAAGGTTTTTTCTTTTTTAAGTTGAATAGTTTTTTGGGAAAATATTTTCAGGTAGCCTGAAAAATTTCTTCCATAATGACTTTTGAATTTACATGAATATTTTATCTACAGTGGAATCGTGCATTTTTGATGAACATTTGTCCATCAACAGCATCAACAAAGCCTTCGATGCCATGCAAGTGCAATCATCTGATTTGGCAGATGTTTATATGCAGCACAATATCTTTGAAAACCGCTTTCTGGAAGAAGGCATGGTTAAATCAGGGTCATTTTCCATTCGTCGTGGCTTTGGGGTGCGTAAAGTATGTGGCGAAAGTACCGCTTTTGCGTATGCAGATAATTTAACCGACACCGCTTTACTCAACGCTTCCTCTGCCATTGCTTCTATGGGCAATCAAGGACAAAATGGCAGCATTCATCTACAAAACACTCCCAGCCATTCGCTTTATCAACAAGACAATCCGCTCACTTCCATTCCAGAAGCTGAAAAAATCGCCATTTTGCAAAAAGCAGATGATTTGGCACGCTCTTTCGATCCCAGAGTGATTGAAGTTACCGCTTCGCTTTCTTCCTCTTACGATTACATTTGGTTATCACGCAATGACGGCAGGGTTCATGCCGATATTCGTCCTTTGGTACGGTTTACCATCAATGTCGTTGTTGAAGAAAACGGCAGGCGAGAATACGCCAGTGCGGGGGGGGGTGGTCGTTACACTTACGCCTATTTTGATGAAAATCGTTTAAACACTTATGTACAACAAGCTGTAACCCAAGCCATCACCAATTTATCCGCCATGCCTGCACCCGCAGGAGAAATGACCGTTGTTTTAGGTTCAGGCTGGTCAGGGGTTTTGTTGCACGAAGCCGTAGGGCACGGTTTAGAAGGCGATTTTAATCGCAAAGGCACCAGCGTTTTTACAGGAAAAATCGGACAACGCGTTGCCGCCAAAGGGGTTACCGTCATTGATCAAGGGAATATTCCCCATCGGCGTGGTTCTTTAAATATGGACGATGAAGGCAATCTGACACAAAAAAACATACTGATTGAAGACGGCATTTTATGCGGTTATCTGCAAGATGAAACCAATGCACGCTTAATGAATGTTCCTGTAACGGGCAATGGGCGGCGTGAAAGTTATGCCAGCGTTCCCATTCCACGCATGACGAATACTTACATGGAAAACGGCTCTTACGACCCACAAGAAATTATTGCTTCTGTCAAAAAAGGCATTTATGCCGTCCATTTAGGCGGAGGGCAAGTAGACATCACATCAGGGCAATTTGTTTTCAGTACATCAGAAGCATGGTTGATTGAAAATGGTCAATTAAAACACCCAGTTAAAGGGGCGACTTTGGTTGGCAATGGGGCTCAAACCCTGCAACACATCAGCATGATTGGCAACGACATGTCGTTAGATAGCGGTGTTGGCATATGTGGTAAAGATGGGCAAAGTGTTCCAGTAGGCGTAGGGCAACCTACATTACGAATTGACGCAGGTTTAACCGTAGGTGGCTCACAAGTAGAATAAACTTTTCAGGCTGCCTAAAATCAACATGGAGTTTGTATCAATGAAAAAATTATTTTTAATCATGTCATTGTTTTTATTTTTAACTGCTTGTGCTTCCCACAGCACGCCAAATGGCAATGTAGAAATATTTGGCGATATTTCTGCTGGTATTGAACATACCCAAGTTCATTAAAATTTTTGAAAGAATCACGATGATTGCACAAGAAATATTCAAAGCTTACGATATTCGTGGCATTGTAGACACAACTTTAACTGATGACGCTGTGCGACAAATCGCCAAAGCAATTGCTTCCGAAGCGATTGCCTTAAATGTTACCGATATTGCATTAGGCAGAGACGGTCGTCTATCAGGACCTCATTTGGCAGAAATACTCGCACAAGAAATGATGGCTTGTGGCATCAATGTTTTGGATATCGGGGCGGTTACCACACCCATGCTGTATTTTACGGCACACACCCAAACCAACGGCAGTGGCGTGATGATTACAGGCAGTCATAATCCCAAAGAGTACAACGGCTTTAAAATCATGCTTGCTGGCGAAACTTTTGCCGGCGAAAAAATCCAAAACTTGCTTCATCGTATTCAGCAACAAAATTTTATCCAAAAAGAAGTTTCAGGCAGCCTGAAAATTGCCGAAATTTCTGATGATTATATTTTGCGTATTGCACAAGACATTCGTCCTAAACGCCCTATGCATATTGCTATTGATGCAGGCAACGGCATTGCTGGTGCATATGCTGCTCGCTTATTTAAAGCGATTGGCTGTATCGTTGATGAATTATTTTGTGAAGTGGACGGCACATTTCCTAACCATCATCCCGACCCTGCCAAACCTGAAAATCTGCAAGACCTAATCCATCATTTACAAAATTCTGATGCCGAAATTGGCTTGGCTTTTGATGGCGATGGCGACCGTCTGGGTGTGGTTACCAAAGATGGTCAAATTATTTATCCCGACCGACAACTGATGCTGTTTGCAGCCGATACTTTAAGCCGAGTACCAGAAGCTACGATTATTTATGATGTTAAATGCACGCGTTTGCTGAAATCTACCATTCAAAAATTAGGCGGAAAACCTTTTTTAAGCAAAACAGGACACAGTTTTATCAAAGCTGCCATGAAAGAACATCATGCTGAAATCGCAGGCGAAATGAGTGGGCATTTATTCTTCAAAGAACGCTGGTATGGGTTTGATGATGGTATGTATGCAGGATGTCGTTTGGTGGAAATTCTTTCGGCCAACGACAATCCATCAGCCTTACTCAACGCCTTGCCCAATGCGATTTCTACGCCAGAAATCAATATTAAAATGGAAAAAGAAGGACAAAATCATCAAATCATTCAGCAACTGCAAGACAATGCCAGTTTTCCTGATGCACAAGAAATCATCAAGATTGACGGTTTGCGTGTAGAATACGCCGATGGTTTTGGTTTGATTCGTGCATCAAACACAACGCCAGTATTGGTTTTGCGTTTTGAAGCAGATAACGAAACCGCACTTAAACGCATTCAAGCGGATTTCACCCAAGTTTTACAACAAGTGAATATTCGCTATTCGTTTTCATGATTTTTCGTGATTTTTCGTGATTTTTCGTGATTTTTCGTGATTTTTTAAGGATTCAGGTGTTTTTATGTTTCAGCCGATTAAAAAAGCAGTATTTCCTGTTGCAGGTATGGGGACTCGATTTTTACCTGCCACCAAAGTTTCTCCCAAAGAAATGTTGCCTATTGTAGACAAACCTTTGATTCAATATGCCGTAGAAGAAGCCGTTTCCGCTGGCTGTACCGAAATGGTTTTCATCACAGGACGCAATAAAAGACAAATCGAAGACCATTTTGATAAATCTTATGAATTAGAAACTGAACTATTCAACAAACAGAAAACGCAATTATTGGAAATCGTACAAAGCATTTTGCCTAAAAATGTTTCTTGCATTTACATCAGGCAACCTGAAGCATTGGGTTTAGGTCATGCAGTATTGTGTGCTCGTCCTGTGGTAGACAATGAACCTTTTGCAGTAATTTTGGCAGACGATTTAATTGACGCACCCACTGGGGCTTTAAGCCAAATGATTGGCGTTTATCAACAAACAGGTAACAGCGTTTTAGGCGTAGAAGAAGTGGATCGTTCCCAAACAGGCTCTTATGGGATTGTCACCACCAGCGAAAAAGACCACCATCTTGCGGTCAATCACATTGTGGAAAAACCTAAACCTGCGGAAGCACCATCTAACTTGGCTGTGGTAGGGCGTTATGTTTTGACCCCACGCATTTTTGATTTACTTGCCACTACTCAACGCGGTGCTGGCGATGAAATTCAGCTGACAAACGCCATTGCACAACTGCTTCAATACGAAACAGTTTTGGCTTATCCATTCGAAGGCAAGCGTTATGATTGTGGTTCTAAATTAGGCTATTTACAAGCCAATATTGAATTGGGTTTAAAACACCCTGATATTGGTGAAGCTTTCCGTCAATATTTACAACAACAATCATTTTAAAACAACAGGCAGCCTGAAAGATGCAAAAAATCTTTCAGGTTGCCTGAATCTGTATCAAAAGAATTGATGTATCGCATCCGTAGACAGACTACTTTAATCCATAAAGTGTCAATCAATGCCAGCCATTTTCGTGATAGTATAAAACATAACAAAATGCCTTTCAGGCAGCCTGAAACTAAATAGATTATAGAAATTATGTACACTCCCAAAACTTATCGCCCTTGGACTTTTGCCATCACCTGTTTGCTTGTTGTTGGCATTGTTTGGCTATTGTTAGCCTTAAAACCGATACTTACGCCATTTGTAATGGCTGCGGTTTTGGCATACATTCTCAATCCCATCACCACCAAACTCACCCAACATATGTCTCGTAGTTTGGCATCCATGACAGTCATGGTGATGGCTTTGTTGATTTTGGCAGTTTTATTGTTAGTCATTGTCCCCATGCTGATTGAACAAATTCACAGCATGGTTACCAAAATTCCATCGTTTATTCATTGGCTAAATTTCAAAGCCGTACCCAAACTCAACGCTATTTTTCACACGCAATATCAATTAGACACTGCCCTACTCAATCAATTATGGGAAGAAAACGGCACAGAATTACAAGCAATGCTTAAAAAAAGTTTGCCCTTGATGATTAAACAAAGTGGCGGTGTCATTGCCACTGTCGCCAATTTAATGATTTTGCCTTTCTTACTGTATTATTTTTTATTGGATTGGAATCGTTGGACTGAAACCATACAATCCTTAATTCCCAGAAGATACCTTGATTTTACGCAACGCATCTTAAAGGAATTGGACGAAGTTTTGGGCGAATGGTTGCGTGGTCAATTAGTAGTCATGCTGGTGATGGCGTTGATTTATGGTCTGGGATTGGCATTTTTAGGACTGGAAAACGGTTTTGCCATCGGCATGGTAGCAGGTTTACTGGTATTTGTACCTTATTTGGGGGCATTTACAGGATTATTATTGGCAACTCTTGCCGCCATTTTGCAATATGGCAACTGGGGCGGTTTAATTGCCGTATGGGCAGTATTTGGCGTTGGTCAATTTTTAGAAAGTTTTATCATCACACCAAGACTGGTTGGCGAAAGAATCGGTTTATCCCCACTGGCGGTCATTTTTGCTTTAATGGCATTCGGACAACTGATGGGATTTACAGGAATGCTTTTAGCCTTACCTTTGGCTGCCGTATGTGTTGTCTTATTCCGCGAAGGCGTGCAATGGTATTTTGCCAGTGATTATTATCAAAAACGATAAGATTCATCAAAACAGGCAACCTGAAAACATTTTCTATATGATGAATGTTTTCAGGTTGCCTGTTTTTTAATCTACACTGATGTATGGCAATCCTTCAACTATAAAAACGCTTGCACCAATTCCATCGTCAAATCGTATGCCGAAATATTTTTGCATCCTGTCGGATTTTGTCCGCACCATAAAGTAGAAAAAGAAGTGTCGTTCTGTTTTTCAGCCACGGACTTCAAAGCACCAGTAGCTGTTGCAGCAAAAGGGAAAGGCAGTGCATGAGGATGAACAAATCCAGTTTCTTGCATCAGTCGATTGACTATCCCGCGTGCTGGTCGTCCTGAAAAAATATTGGTAACTGCCGTAGGATATTTTTCAGGTTGCCTTGTTGCTTGTTCCAATGCTTGTCGATGCAATGTGCTAATCGTACTTTCATGACACAACATATACACCGTCCCCATTTGCACCGCACTTGCCCCCAATTTTAAGGCAGCCTGAATACTGGAAACATCAGTAATTCCGCCTGCCGCAATCACGGGAATATTCAATTTTTGCGATAAAACTTGAGTCAAAGCAAATGTGCCCATTTGGGTGGATAAATCCTGATTCAAGAAAATACCGCGATGACCACCTGCTTCAATCCCTTGTGCAATCACAAAATCCGCCCCATTTTCTTGCAGCCACAAACCTTCTTCTACGGTAGTTGCTGATGATAAAACAATAGCTCCTGTGGCTTTTACAGCATCTAATAATTTTTTTTCAGGCAAGCCAAAATGAAACGACACCACAGGCGGACGGTATTTTTCCACCACCGCCAACTGATTTTCATCAAACGGACGGCGAATCACCCCTTGTGGCAAATTGTTTTTATCGATATCCCATTCATTAAAATATTGATCTAATAAACTCAACCATTGATCTTGCTGTTCTGCGGTGATTTGAGGCATGGTATGGGCAAAAAAATTCACATTAAAAGGGGCATCACAGGCAGCCTGAATGGTTTGAATTTCTTGTTCCAATTTTTCAACAGGCAACATCGCAGCCGCCAATGAACCTAAACCGCCTGCACGACAAACCGCAATCGTCATGGCAGAATTTTGGGCACCAGCCAAAGGAGCTTGAATTAAAGGAAATTTTGAAGGCAAAAAAGCAGACATGATCATCTCTCCTAAAATAAACATTCAATGAATCAGTTTGGGGCTGTATTAGATTAGCCCAAAAAATTGTTAAATTCCACACCATTTTCGCAATGTTTTGAGTTGCTGTTTTGGTGTCCCATAGTTAAATCTAAACTCACATTCTTTCAAGAAAAGTGGGAAAGATTTGCGGTCA
>JAGCOT010000005.1 GCA_017645365.1 Neisseriaceae bacterium | reverse complement strand
ATTTCAAGATAATCGTTCAGGCTGCCTGAACGATTTAATTCTCCTGCCCATTGCGAAAGCATGCTAAAACCATTATGCCAATCGTTCAGGTTGCCATAAACCAATAATTCTGCCAAATCGATAAAGGCTTTTTCAGGATTGGTTTCATAAACTTGTTGGAATAAATCTTCCATACCATGATAATCAATAGAAAGGCTATTATGATCAATCAATAAATCAATTTCATCAATATAAGGTTTTAAACGAGTTTGCAATAATAAACCTTGATATAGATGATCAGATATTTTATCGTAAGATTCATTGACAACTTTAATAATATTATCGACAGATTTTTTATCACGATAATATAATTTTTCAGTTTTAATTCCAGTAAAAGCGTCAATAATTCCAATTAATTTAAGTGCATCAGAAAACTCTGGTGGCAACAAATTAGCAACCATAACTGGCGTGCTTGGTGTAACCCCAATAGCACCACCACCAGCACCACCAACAAGATTAAATGCCAAATCTGCCGCAGGACGATACATTTCATATTCAGGTGATGTTTCTGCCCACGATAAAATTAAATTAGATAAAAGACTTTGTTGTTCTTGTTTGGTTTGTGCATTTTGATATTGAATTAAAATCTGATTTAATTCATCAGAAATAACCGCCGCTTCGCGTAAATCTCTTAAAAAACCAACACCGTGTAAATTAGGTAATTGCAAGTATTCTTCGCTCAAATTGATATGTTCAATATATTCACTGTGAATAGTGTCGATATTAAAATTCACATCGGCTAATTTGGCGTTTGTTCCATCTTCTTTTAAATAAGTTGAACTGCCGTTTTTAAGACCAGTGGCTAAATCTAATTCAGTAATTCCCAATTCATCGAGTGTCAATAATTCGCCGTCCTGAACTTCGCCGTCGGAATTTAAGTCTTGCCAAACTTTCAGGTTGCCCCATTCGCTATCTTTGGCATTGATTTTTCCGTCAAGATTAGAATCTACTGTGCCCAAAGCGTCAAAACCGTCATCTTTTTCTTGTGGTTTGGACGCACCGCCCGTAACAACAGCTGGTCTTTTAATCGTATCTTCGCCAAATAATTCCGAACCATCATCAATTTTGCCGTTTTTATTGCGGTCAAGCACTAATAAACCGTCATCGGATTTTACCCATTGGGTGGCGGTTTTAATTCCATTTCCATTAAAATCAAATAAAACACCATTCCAGTTGTTTTCAGAGATTAACTCAACTCCATCACCGTCTAAATCTAATACTAATGGGTCATGAACAAAATAGTTGCCATTGCGGTTTAAGCCGAAGTATTTTTCAAATTGATCAGTTAGCCAACCTTGAGCAGGTTTGAATAAATGTTCCCATACAGCACCGCCAAGTTCTGCACCCGCCCATGCTCCAACAGCGGCAGCTGCAATAATTAGTGCTGCTGGAGCTGATGCTCCTGCCAATGCTGCAAATCCTGCAGCAGCTACTGGAAATGCCCAAGCACCAAAAGTTGAACCCAATACTTCTGAAGCTGCTTCACCTAATTTGTCATAATTGCCAGTTTCGGCTGCTTCTTTTGCCGCCAAGCCTAATTGTGCAATAGATGCGACTGCACCAATTTTTCCTATGTTTTCTGCTAATTTTTCAGCCTTAACAATTGCTTGACCTGCTTTTTCATAATTGTAAGAAGCCGTATCTCTCATGTTGTCAATGGCTCTACTAACATCGGCAGCGACATCTTTATATTGCTGAAACTCCACAGGAGTTCCGCCGTGTTCCATTAAATTCATAACACCATGAGCATAACTGCTTGCCAAATCATGCATTTCACTACCAATTCTTGAATATTTGGCATAATCGGAAGCACCAATATGTTCTGCTAATCTTTGAGAAGCGACCAAAAGTGCGTTTCCTAAATTGTTTAATTCTTCTGCAAAAGTTGTCATATAAAGACTCCTAATTTTTGTTAAATGAACGATAAAAACTTATAGTAAGAAGAGAAACCATTCCTGAAAATGAAAATGGTATAAATATACAAAAAACAAATTGTTTAATTTTACTAGCACCTCCTTTTTCAAGAAAAAATCCATGAGATAATAACCATATCTCAAAAAAACAAAAGAAAATAAATAATACTCCAAAAAGAAAACGAGATAACGGCGTATCTGTACTCTGTTTTGCTATAAATGGACTTACACTGTCTGGTTGAATAAATAACTTATAGAATAAACCATCTTCATTATATGGTTTTTTTCTTTTTTCACTTTTAATTTTTGATCTTCTCAAATTGATCAATAAAGGCTTGATATAAATATCATCTTTAAATAAAATCAAACCCCTTATAGTTATAATAAAAGTAACTATTGAATATAATATCACCAATACAAGCAAAACAAACCCTAACAAAACACCTTTTTCGTATGGAATTAATTTAACGACGAATAAATCAGGCATACATCTATGCAATAACTGAATATTAAATACATTGCTGATTTTTTCAAAATGCCAAATAACAATGTAAAATAATATCGGAGATATTAAACAAGAAAAATAAAATATCCTTCTTAATAAAATTGCAGTTTTATTTTCCATTAATAATATTTCTTCATCTATTTCTTTTTGCATCTCTAAACACCTCCTACTAAAATAACCTTTCAGGTTGCTTGAAAACATTTTCACAATGCCGTTATATCGACTTACGCTACTCTAAAAATCCTTACGGATTTTTAGGAGATTGCCACGCCTTAAACTTCGTTTAAGTCTCGCAATGACGGTAGCCCCCTGCACAGGAAGTACTTCTACATGGAAAATGTTTTCAGGCTGCCTGTTTCGTCGTTGTTCAGTTTGCTTGTTTTTCCTAATATGACCAATGTCATGAAAAACCGTATGGGAAGCACCCCATAAACCTTGCAAACTGTATTGACTGGCTGTGCCAATCGTATTTGATGTAACTGATGCCGTAACTAATGCATTGCCTACTGGGCTT
>JAGCOT010000034.1 GCA_017645365.1 Neisseriaceae bacterium | reverse complement strand
TGTTTCGTCAATCCTGCGGATTGACGGATAAATTTTTGATAACGCTTCGATACTGTTTCAGGCAGCCTGAAACAATTCCTGTCATTGAGAGCCGTGATTTATCACGGCGTGGCAATCTCCTTGTCGTGTAGGTTAATTAAAAGTTTCAGGCTGCCTGAAACTGATGAAAAAATAGCCGTTTTGCCTGATAAGGCAAAACTAAACAACTGCTCACTGCTCACTGCTCACTGATCACTGTATTTCAGGCTGCCTGAAAGGTTTTATGCACGGTTGATGATTTGTTTTGTGGCTTGGATTTTTTTGTCTGCCCATTCGACCACTTCTTTAATCACGATTTTTTCTATGGCACGGATAAATGTGTGCATAAAGTCAAAGTCTATGGCGTTGTTTTACTTGTAGTCAAACCGCAGGTTTGATTTTACGGTGGTTTTGTTGTTTTTCAGGCTGCCTGAAATTATATCAATCAACGCCGTTGGCGTTGCGGTGGGTTGGAAACCCACCCTACGCATTGATGATTTGTTTTGTGGCTTGAATTTTTTTGTCTGCCCATTCAACCACTTCTTTAATCACGATTTTTTCTATGGCACGGATAAACGAGTGCATAAAGTCAAAGTCTATGGCGTTGTTTTGCGTGGGGAGTTGGATTTTTGTATTTTTCAAAGCAATTTTTGTGGCTTTGGCATTGTAACTAAAACGCACTTTTATCACTTTACCTATTGCAGAAGATAGATACAAAGCGGTATATCTATTCAACCATTCAGACTGTAAAACGCTGGTTGCTCCGTGTCCGTCTTTCAAATAAAACGGCGTTTCCAAATAAGCAATGTTCTGATTATTTGAATGAATAAGCAAAGTTGGCTTACCTTGTTTATTGTTTAACACACTTTCTTTTAACGATACATAACAGATAATGCCATTATTGATTGTGGCTTGTCCGTAAAATGGATATTCAGGTTGTTTGGTGTCAGCCAAAATATCTAAATGTAACGGATTGATTTCTGATACGCCTTTTTGCCATTCCAGTATGTTATCGAGTTGGAACTCCTGAAACTGAACGCTTTTCTGTTGCGAACAATCCACAGCAGGCAGATATGGCTTACCCCCCCCCCATTTGAGTTAAGTTATTGATTTTTATGAAATTTTCAAATATTTCAAGGGCGGTTTGTTCGGCGGCTGTGAGTGTGTAGTCTTTTAAGCCTGTTGCGATTAAATAGGCTTTAAGTTGTTGTGCTTTTTCGTATTCTAATTCTTTAACCCTGTCGGCTTCGAGTTCTTTGATATAGGCTTCCATATAGTCAAAAGCAATCTCGCCGTTTTGCGTGGGGAGTTGGATTTTCATTTCTCGCACTAATTTGCGATTGAATTTTGTTCCGTAGTTAAATTTACCTTTGGTAATTATCCGAAACATAGCCACAAAATATTGCAAACTTCCCTTGTTCCAGTTATCCAAAAATGGAAACATTCCCTGAACATGAGAATAGCCTACAAACGGTTTTGGTTGATAAAAAATACTATCCGCAGTTGTGGTATCACTAAATGTGATTATATTTCCTTGTTCTGTCGGTTCTAAATCAACATAACCGCCTACTCCATTGTTCATACTGGAATTAACAACAACTGGAATATTCCCCTTTGTTGCGAACAATTTGTTGTTTGTTAATCCGTAATTTTTGGTTGGACGAATATCAAACAAGTCCCCAATTCTAAATTCTTCAAACTTGCCGCCGTTTGATTTGAAGTTGTCTTCAATGTTCTGCAAACGGCGGCTTAATATTTTCCCAGTGGGTTTTCCGTTTTCAGGCTGCCTGAAAGTATTTGATTAACTTCATAACTTAAATAATCGGCAACGGTTTTTTTGAAATCGGCTAATTGTGGCATGGTGTCGGTTTTTTGGTGTTGGTCAAAATTCCAGTCATTTCCCAAAAGCGTTATGGTGTCTTTAATGACTTCTTTGCCGTCTTGGTAGTAATTTGTTTTGCGTTTTCTGTCTAAAACAATATCCACAATTTCATCATAGCGTTCTATGGCGTGGTCGGTGTTTTTTAAGTTGTTGGTCGCAGAAGTCTTTTTTCTGTAACTTCTTGTATAACCGTCATTAGAAAAGTCGATAAACAATACTTGCTTGTTGCTGTCGTGTTCTGTGCCTATGTCAAATAGATAAATACAAGTATTGACGCTGGTTTTGAAAATATCATTAGGCATACGAATGGACGCAAGCAAGGTGTTGTTTGCTAATATTTTTCGGTTAAATTCTGTGGCTTGACCACTGCCTGCACTGTTTTGAATAATCACCGCTCCACGCCCTTTTTTCATTTTGGCAAAGGCTTGTTCTACAAAAATCATGCCTTTACCTTTGGCTGAATAAGGCGGATTAAGCAAGAAAATATCAGCAGGAAAATATTCATCCTTTCTTCTACCTTGACCATATTTACCGTTAAATTCTAAACTGTCTTGGTTCAGAATGTGCGATGAACCATCGCCCATTAAAATCATATTTAATACGGCTAAAATGTAAATATCAGGCAGTTTTTCAATGCCTAATAGTTGCTCGGACTTAATTTGCAGTTCTTTTTGTTTGACTTCTTGCGGTGAGTTGATTTTGGCTTTTGCGTCCGCAATCATCAATTCCATTGAACTAATCAAAAAACCGCCTGAACCAGTGGCATAGTCCCAAACAAAACTGTCTTTATTCACTTGGCAAAGCCTTGCCATTAAACGAGTTACATAACGAGGGGTTAAAACAACATCGTTTTCTGCTCCGTCAGGCACGGCAACCCATTTGTTGAGTGTGTTAAATAATTGCCCCGTTAGATCTATTTGACGCACTTCGGTAAAAAAGGGAAGAATGTTGCTTTTTACCGCACGATAAACGGTTTTTATCTTGCTTTCGCCATTTACAGGCTTGTAATAGTTTGGATTGTTAAAGTATTTATTCAATTCGTTGATAATGGTTTCTTGTTTGTCTTGTGGTAAATCCTTATTATTTAAAAATTCTTCGATTTTATTGATGATTTTTATACCGTCATTTTCTGTTTTTCCTGTTAGCCCTTTAAGGTCTTCAATTTCTAATGGCGAAACTTGGTCTTTTACGCCTAAACCTGCCATAATCATTCCAGAAATAAGTTGTACTCGAATACTGTCAGGCAAGCCTAATGTGTCGTGCATAACTTGATTTAATTCGCTTAATGCACGGTCTAATTCATCTTCATAATGCCTTGTTTGGGTTTCGATTTGTTCGGCTGAAAGCGAAAGTGTGCTGATTTTTTGACTGATAAATTGCTCTAAATTGTCTTTGGCTAAAAATGATAAATCGCTGAAATCATCAATAAAAAGCGGTGAATTGTTAAACTTCTTCGCTAAATAATAGGCTTTAATCTCAATTTCTGTATTGCCTGTGCCTGATTGATAACCGTTAATGCCGATTGCAATACATTCTTCATAATCGGAATAATTTAAAATGGCATTAGCATAATGCACCGCTCCATTAACAGCGTATCTTTGAATGTTGGTGTAGTTGGGTTCGTTGTTTTTGCTGTTGTCAATTAAACCTAATTTGTTTTCTTTGATTAAATCGCCCTTTTTGCCTTTGACTTCAATCATTACAGGAATATGAAAATGGCGTGGGTGCGTGCCTTGAATAATCACTTTAATGTCAGGACGGTTGGAACCAATACCGCCACTTTTAGTAGGGGCTTGGGCAAGTGCATTGTCAATCGCTGAATTTATCGTTTCTGTTTTGGTAAAGTATTTTACGCCCACTTCTTTGAGCATTTGTTTTGCCTTGTCTTCGATTTGTTCTTCAATGCTTTTCGCCATAATCTGTGTTCCTGTAAAAAATTTAGGCGGTATTTTAACCGAAAAATGGTTTTAACTCACAGTGTTCCTTGAACTGCGTTTCAGGCTGCCTGAAAGGTTACCGTCATTACGAGCCGTGATTTATCACGGCGTGGCAATCTCCTTATCGTTTAGGTTGATTAAACTTTCAGGCTGCCTGAAATCATTAAATCTGTTCTCCGTAGTTAGGGGATTGCCACGCTCGCCTTGCTCGCTCGCAATGACAGTAACTTTTTTGGCTTCGCCGAAACTTCGTTTTAGCTTCACTTCGTTCGCAGAAACTCAGTTTTGACTTTGTCAAAACTTCGTTTTCAGGCTGCCTGAAAGATTTCCGTCATTGCGAGACTTGACGATAGTCAAGTCGTGGCAATCTCCTGATTTAATCTCTCTCATTGCCCTTCATCACAAAGTCCGTTCTCCGTAGTTAGGAGATTGCCACGCATTAACTTCGAGACCCCCACGCCTACGGCTCGGGGCGACACATTCGTAAGCGGTAAAACCGCTAACGAATGTCTGTCGGCTCGTAATGACAGCAAGTTTTTTCAGGCAGCCTACACTCTAACTAAATTCATTAAATGCTCAAAGGTATAGCGTGCAGATTTTCGTCCTACGGCTTCTTCGGTTAAGCGTAAAATGCCTTTCTCTTGCAAGGCTTTGGTGAAACGATTTGCCGTTGCGGGAGAAATGCCTGTTTCTTTGGATAGAAAACTATTGCGAAATACGGGATAGGTAAATACAAAATCCAATACAGCAAAGGCGTATTTGCTGGATAATATTTCGCTAAATTCTATTTTCATTTTTTCGTATAGATGACGAATGTTTTCAGCAATGTGTAGATTGCGTTCAGATTGCTGTTCTATTGCATTCAAAAAGAATATCAGCCATTCGCTCCAATCGCCTGTTTGTGATACTTGACGCATTAAGTCAATGTAGCGATTTTTGTTTTCTTCTAAATAAGCACTGATGTAAAAATGCGGTGCGGATAAGGTGTGGGCATTCCATAACATTAAGGTAATGAGCATTCGCCCTATCCGTCCGTTGCCGTCTTGAAATGGGTGTAATGCTTCAAATTCTAAATGGCTTATCGCTGTTTTGAGCAATATAGGGTCGCTGTGTTGTTTGATGTATGCAAATAAACGGTCTAAACCGTTTTCTAATTTTTCAGGACTGATGGGAATAAATAAAATTTTTCGGCTTAATGTGTCGGCAATGTAGTTTTGTTCTTTTTTAAATTCGCCTGGTGATTTGCTTGCCCCACGCCCAAAAGAAAACAGTTGTTGATGCATGGTTTTCAACAATGCTTTACTTAATGGATAGCCGTCTTCCATCGCTTTTTGCGTGTTTTTTAAGGTGCGTTGATATAACACTGTTTCAATAATATCTGAACGGACATTGGGGCTGTATTCTTCTTCTGGATAATCGGCTTCGTATTGCAAAATTTCGTCCATTGTGCTGACAGCGCCTTCCATTCGCGATGAAATCACGGCTTCTTGATTGCGTAGCGGGGCTAATAGAATTTCGCTGTTGTGCATATTTTTGAGCATTTGGTCATAGCGTGCAATGGCATTGGTTGCCGCTAATAATGCCGATAAAATTTGATTTATGTCTATATTTTGAGGCGGAAATAGATGATCAGAATAAGACACCGCTTCCGATACATTGAGATTGGCAAACATTTTGTTTATCACTTTTTTGATTTTTTGATTAACAAATCAAATTATCGCTCATCTATGAGTAACAAACAAGTTTGTTGCTCATTTTTTTGAAATTTGATAAACAAATTGATTTGTCGCTCACATTTTGCGTTGTCAATCCGCAGGATTGACTATTCATTTTTCAGGCAGCCTGAAACAATTCCTGTCATTGCGAGCCGTGATTTATCACGGCGTGGCAATCTTTGCACGCAAGGAGAACGATAATGCAAAAATAATTTCAGGCAGCCTGAAATTCAGTGAGCAGTTAGAAGTGAGCAGTTGTTTCGTCAATCCTGCGGATTGACGGATATTTTTGATAACGCTTCGATACTGTTTCAGGCTGCCTGTCCATTAAACAGGCAGCCTGAAAAGTATTATTCGTATAAAGAAGTGGATAAATATCGTTCCCCGTAATCAGGCAAGATCACCACAATGCGTTTTCCTGCATTTTCAAGGCGTTGTGCCAGTTGAATTGCTGCCCACATGGCCGCACCAGAAGAAATGCCTGCTAAAATGCCTTCTTCGGTTGCCAGTTGCCGTGCTGTGTGCATGGCGTTTTCGTCTGTTACAGCAATCACTTCATCATAAATACGCGTATTCAGAATTTTGGGAATAAAACCTGCCCCCAAGCCTTGTATGCCGTGCAAGCCTTTCATGCCACCTGAAAGAACAGGCGAAGTCGCAGGTTCTACGGCAATAATTTGAATGTTTTTGTTTTTCGCTTTTAAAACTTCACCAACGCCTGTGAGCGTACCACCTGTGCCTACGCCCATGACGACTATATCTACTTGACCTGCGGTATCCTGCCAAATTTCTTCTGCTGTGGTCATGCGATGAATGGCAGGATTATCTGGATTATCAAATTGTTGCAACATGATGTGTGTATCAGGGTGTTCATTAACCAGTTGTTGAGCACGCTGTATCGCACCTGCCATGCCTTCATTGCCTGGTGTGAGTACTAATTGTGCCCCAAAAGCACGCATCAGCATTTTTCTTTCTCGACTCAGCGTTTCTGGCATGACAATCACAACGCGATAACCACGCACTGCTGCCACCATCGCCAAACCAATGCCCGTATTGCCACTGGTGGGCTCTACAATCACAGAATTGGCATGAATATGCCCTGTTTTTTCGGCTTCGTTCAACATATGCAGAGCAACACGGTCTTTGATGCTATTGCCGGGGTTAAAAAATTCCAATTTAGCGACAATTTCTGCTGCAGTAGAATTGATTTTGTTAATGCGTACCAATGGTGTGCGACCGATAAGATGAGTAATATCTTGTGCAATATTCATGGCGTTGTTGCTTGAAAAATAAAAACGCTCCATTTTATAACGATTTTTTATAACGATTTAAAAATGATTGCGGGGAAAAGCCATCTGTTTTTGTCATTGATGCTGAAAAACATTATAATTTCGAGATTTATCGTTTATTTAAGGATGATTCCATGTCTGTTCTTGCCAACGCTCTTCGTTTTCTTGCCATTGATGCCATTCAAAAAGCCAATTCAGGACATCCAGGTGCTCCTATGGGAATGGCAGAAATGGCAGAAGTTTTATGGACGCGGTTTTTGCGTCATAACCCTAATAATCCTCAATTTTTCAATCGTGATCGTTTTGTTTTATCTAATGGTCATGCGTCTATGTTGCTGTACGCTTTGTTGCATTTGACAGGTTATGAACTTTCGATTGATGACTTGAAAAATTTCCGTCAATTCAAAAGCAAAACACCAGGGCACCCTGAATATGGTTACACCGCAGGTGTTGAAACCACCACAGGACCATTGGGGCAGGGCATTGCGAATGCAGTTGGCATGGCATTGGCAGAACGAATTTTGGCAGAAGAATTTAATCGCGAAGGTTTTCCAATTATTGATCATTACACCTATGTTTTTGTTGGTGATGGTTGTTTGATGGAAGGCGTTTCGCACGAAGCGGCTTCTTTGGCAGGGACGCTTGCTTTGGGTAAATTGATTGTTTTGTACGACCGCAATCAAATTTCGATTGATGGCAATGTGGCAGGCTGGTTTGATGAAAATGTGCCACAACGATTTGCATCTTACGGTTGGCAGGTAATTGATTCTGTTAACGGGCACGATACCGAAGCATTGACCAAAGCACTTGAACAAGCACAGCAAGATAATCGTCCATCTTTAATTTGTTGCGATACGGTGATTGGTTGTGGTTCGGTGAATAAAGCAGGTTCTCATGCGGTGCATGGTTCTCCTTTGGGTGAAGAAGAAATCGCTGCCACACGAAATGCCTTGAATTGGACATCTGCTCCTTTTGAAATTCCAGAGGATATTCAGGCTGCATGGAATGCGAAGAAAAAAGGCGAACAGTTAGAAGCCGAGTGGCAAGATTTATTCCAACGCTATCAAAAACAATATCCACAAGAAGCAGCGGAATTTTTACGCCGTATGTCAGGCAGGCAACCTGAAAACTTTGAACAGCATATTCAGGCTGCCTTAAAAGACATTGCCGAGAAAAAAGAAAAAATCGCTACACGCAAAGCCAGTCAAAACAGCATTGCCGTATTGGCAAAAGTTCTGCCTGAATTGGTGGGCGGTTCTGCGGATTTAACGCCGTCTAACTTAACCCATTGGAAAGAAGCGGTTTCGATTCAAAAAGGTAAGGGCGGTAATTATGTTCATTATGGCGTGCGTGAATTTGGCATGGCGGCGATGATCAACGGCATGACCTTGCACGGCGGTGTGCGTCCTTTTGGGGCAACATTTTTGATGTTCAGCGAATACGCTCATAATGCTTTGCGTATGGCGTCATTGATGAAAATCAATCCGATTTTTGTCTTTACACACGATTCCATTGGTTTGGGCGAAGATGGACCTACTCATCAGCCAGTCGAACAAATAGCAGGTTTGCGTCAGATTCCCAATATGAATGTATGGCGTCCGTGCGATACGGAAGAATCTTTAATCGCTTGGGTTTCAGCGATTCAATCGGAACATACGCCGTCTTGCTTGATTTTTAGTCGTCAAAATCTGCCTTACATCGAACGCACCGCAGAACAACAAGCCAATATCAAACGCGGTGCCTATGTGATTTCACCTGTCCAAAATCCTGTGGCGGTGTTGATTGCCACAGGTTCAGAAGTGGAATTGGCGATTCGTGCTCAAAAAGCATTGGCAGAAGAAAATATTGCGGTTTCGGTGGTCTCTATGCCATGTACTCGTTTGTTTGATATTCAGCCTGCCTCTTATCGTGATGCTGTTTTACCGCATCAATTACCCAAAGTGGCGATTGAAGCTGGCATTGGCGAATATTGGCGTAAATATGTTGGATTGAATGGGGCAACGGTGAGTATGGATCAATTTGGCGAATCCGCACCTGCGGAAGCATTATTCCAGCATTTCGGTTTTACAGTCGAAAATGTAGTCAATACCGTAAAACAGGTTTTATAAATATTCTTTAAAAAAGTTACTGCTTGATGGCGGTAACTTTTTTCAGGCTGCCTGTATAAAAGATTTTGCAGCAGTTTTCAGGTTGCCTGTAAAAGATTTTGCAGAAGTTTTCAGGTTGCCTGTAAAAGATTTTGTAGAAGTTTTTCAGGCTGCCTGTGCAAAACATTTTGCAGAGGTTTTCAGTTTGCCTGTAAAAGATTTTGCAGAAGTTTTCAGCTTGCCTGTTTGATGATTTTCATAAAGTTCAAAATATGCCGATAACACAAAATCAACAAGAAGATTTACGAGAACATTTTGATTGGACGAGTAACGAAACGGTCGATGAGTGGTTGGAAGATTATCGACAAAGGCTCCCTGAATCTTATTTATATCCCTTTTTAAAAGTTCAAGATTTTTTTGAATCTTCGGTTACAGACGAAATGACCACGCCAGTGGGCGAACCACTACGCAAACATTTGTTGCGGACGGCGGCGATGGTGGAACAACTGAATTTGCTTCCAGAAGCCGTGTGGGCAACGCTGTGTTCTTTTGCACCTAACTATATCGAGCATTGGAAAGAAAAAGTTCAAGAAATTGCAGGAAAACAAGTCTTGAATTTGGTTACAGGGATTCATCAACTGCATCAATTAACAGAATTTGTCAAACCGCCTTTAAATCCCATAGAAAGAGCCAAACAAGCCGAAACCATGCGTAAAATGTTGTTGGCAATGGTGTCAGATATTCGCGTCGTATTGATTAAATTGGCCATGCGTACGCGAACCATGCAATTTTTGGGGCGTATTCCAGATAATCCACAAAAGCAAGCAATAGCCAAAGAAACACTGGATATTTTTGCACCGCTTGCCAATCGTTTGGGCGTATGGCAACTGAAATGGCAGTTGGAAGACTTGGGTTTTCGTTATCAAAATCCAGAAGAATATCGCGTCATTGCCGAAGAACTCAAAGAAAAACGAGACGAGCGATTAGCCTATGTGGCAGAGTTTTCAGGCAGCCTGAAACAAGCGATGAATGATGCAGGCGTGATTTGCGAAGTGGTGGGACGCCCCAAACACATTTATTCCATTTATCGCAAAATGCAACGCAAACATTTGTCTTTTTCAGGTTTGTACGATATTCGTGCGGTTCGTGTTTTGGTGCATACTGTTGCAGAATGTTACGCCGCACTGGGGGTTGTACATAGTTTATGGCAGCCTATTCCAGGAGAATTTGACGATTATATTGCTCACCCCAAAGCGAATGATTATCAAAGTTTGCATACCGTTGTCATTGGTCCTGAAAACAAGGGCGTAGAAATTCAAATCCGCACATTTGAAATGCACGAATTCGCAGAATTCGGCGTAGCGGCACACTGGCGTTATAAAGAAGGCGGAGCATCAGACGGTGCGTATGAGCAAAAAATTGCTTGGTTGCGTCAGTTGTTGGATTGGCGTGAAAACATGGCAACTTCTGATAAGGAAGATTTGGCAGCGGCATTTCAAACAGAATTATTCAACGATACGATTTATGTGCTGACGCCACAGGGTCGCGTTTTGTCCTTACCAGAAGGGGCAACGCCGATTGATTTTGCGTATGAATTGCATACCGATTTAGGCAATCGTTGTCGTGGGGCGAAAGTTAATGGGCATATGGTGCCGCTTTCTACGCCATTGGAAAACGGTCAGCGGGTTGAAATTTTAGCCGCCAAAACAGGCGATCCATCTCCTGATTGGCTGCATCAAGGTTGGGTGAGAAGTAGTAAAGCCATCAGCAAAATCCGTGCGTATATTCGCTCATTAAGCAGTTCTTCGATTAAAGAACACGGCAAAAGCGTTTTGGACAAAATTCTTGCCAAACAAAACATTCCCATCAACATACAAAAACTGACAGAAGAATGCGGTTATCGTAGCGTAGAAGATTTGCATTTGGCGATTGGACAAAATGAAATCAGTCATAAAACGATTGAAAATGCCATCAAAAGTTTTATGCCAGTTGAAAAGGAAACACTTAAACCCAGAGATATTATTCATACCAGCAAAGCTCAACATCACGATTCCAACGGTATTTTAATCAACGGAGAAAGCGGATTATTAACCACATTGGCTAAATGCTGCCGTCCTGCACCGCCTGATGAAATTGTGGGATTTATTACTCGTGAAAAAGGGGTTTCTATTCATCGACAAGGTTGCGTGTCGTTTGAGCATTTGGCGGAAGAAATGCCAGAAAAAGTACTTTCCGCATCGTGGTCAAATGGGTCGAATGATAATATTTTTGCAGTGGATTTAGAAATTCAAGCCCACGACCGCAACGGATTATTGCGAGATGTTTCAGATGTTTTATCTAAAAATAAAATCAATGTGATTGGCGTGCAAACACGCACCAGAGATTTTATTGCTCATATGGATTTTACGATTGAAATCAAGCAAGTAGATAAATTGCCAGCAGTTCTTTCGCAACTGATGGAAATTAACAATGTGATGAGTGTAAGAAGAAAATAATCCAATTCAGGCAAGCTGAAAAAGGGTTTTTAAGTTTTGCAAACTTGCCGTTTTTTCTCTGATTGGGTAAAATAAAACGCTTGTTACAACAAAAGCCCATTGATTTGGGCTTCTCTTGTAAAAAAGCACGCAAAACGGTTGTTTGAACCGCCAGCGTGTTTTTTTTAAGTCAGGTTTTTTATTGGTTGTCAGAATAATTTTCAGGCAGCCTGAAATTCAATCAATATTGATAAAACAGGAACTTACAATGACTACTCCTGCGGTTTTGGTTTTGGCAGACGGTTCAACTTTTCACGGTGTTTCGATTGGGGCAGACGGTGAAACAACTGGCGAAGTGGTATTCAACACTTCAATGACGGGTTATCAGGAAATTCTTACCGACCCTTCTTATACTTATCAAATGGTTACACTCACTTATCCACACATTGGCAACACTGGTGCGAATGCGGAAGATAATGAAAGTCGTCAGGTATATGCAGCAGGCTTGATTATTCGTGATTTACTATTGAAAAACAGCAATTTCCGAAGTGAAGAAACCCTTTCGGCTTATTTAAAACGGCACAATATTGTAGCGATTGCGGATATTGATACTCGCCGTCTTACTCGTATTTTACGCAACACAGGTTCGCAAGCAGGCTGCATCATCACAGGCGAAAATACAGATATTAAAGCTGCTCAAAATAAGGCGATTGCCTTTGGTTCTATGGCAGGCAAGGATTTGGCGAAAGTGGTTACGCGTCAAGCAACAGAACAATGGACGCAAGGCGAATGGCGTTTGGGTGAAGGTTTCAGGCAGCCTGAAAAAACTCCGCTGAATGTGGTTGCGTATGATTTTGGCGTTAAAAATAATATTTTACGAATGTTGGCAGAAAGAGGGTGCAAATTGACTGTTGTCCCTGCGACCACACCTGCCAGCGAAGTGTTGGCAATGAATCCTGATGGCATTTTCTTATCCAATGGTCCTGGCGACCCAGAACCATGCGATTATGCTATTTCTGCCATTAAAGTTTTCTTGGAAAAGAAAATTCCCTTGTTTGGTATTTGTTTGGGTCATCAATTATTGGGCTTGGCGTTGGGCGGAAAAACGGGCAAGATGAAATTCGGTCATCATGGTGCCAATCACCCTGTGCAGGATTTGCAAACAGGCAAGGTGATGATTACTTCGCAAAATCACGGCTTTGAAGTGCTGGCGGATAGTCTGCCTGAAAATGTGGAAGTTACGCACAAATCCTTATTTGACGGCTCTTTGCAAGGCATTTCTTTGACCGACCGCCCAGCGTTTTCCTTTCAAGGGCACCCTGAAGCCTCACCAGGTCCGCACGATGTGGCGTATTTATTCGATAAATTCATTAAGAATATAGAAGCGTACAAAAAGGCGTAATCTATTTTTCAGGCTGCCTGAAAACTCCAATAAGCCATTGAGTGGACAGTGCCACAACAATAAGCGTTGTTTTTTAGCTTTTCAGGCAGCCTGAAAATATCAAATACACAAAAAAGCACACCATTTGGTGTGCTTTTTATTACCACAAGCAAAAAGATTAAACCACGCCTTGTGCGAGCATGGCTTCTGCCACTTTTTTGAAGCCTGCAATATTCGCACCATTCACATAGTTAATGTAATCGCCGTCTTTGCCGTTTTCCACGCATGCTTCGTGAATGCTGTTCATAATGCCGTGCAAGCGTTGATCGACTTCTTCGCGTGTCCATGATAAGCGAATGGCGTTTTGGCTCATTTCCAAGCCAGATGTGGCTACACCACCTGCGTTAGACGCTTTGCCCGGTGCGTACAAGATTTTGGCTTTTAAGTATTGAGCGATGGCTTCGTTTGAAGACGGCATATTTGCCCCTTCGGCGATACATTTCACGCCATTGGCTAACAAGGTTTTTGCGTCTTCTTCGTTGATTTCGTTTTGCGTTGCACAAGGCAGAGCAATATCACACACCACACCCCACGGTTTTTGACCGTCAAAGTATTGTACGCCTTGTTCTTTCGCATAAACAGACAAGCGTTCGCGGCGAACATTTTTGAGTTCAAACAAGGCTTGTAATTGGGCGGTTGTCATACCATTGTCGCCAAATAATATAAAGCCGTTAGAATCAGACACGGTCAAGACTTTGGCACCTAATTCAATCGCTTTTTCGCAAGCGTATTGAGCCACATTGCCCGAACCCGAAATCACCACGCGTTTGCCTGCGAAACTGTCGCCGCGTGTGCCTAACATATTTTGAGCAAAATAAACCGTGCCGTAACCTGTGGCTTCTGGGCGAATCAGTGAGCCGCCAAATTCCAAGTTTTTACCTGTTAGAACAGACGCAAATTCATTGCGTAAGCGTTTGTATTGACCGTATAAGTAGCCTACTTCACGGCCGCCCACGCCGATGTCGCCTGCTGGTACATCGGTATCTGCACCGATATGGCGGAACAATTCAGTCATAAAGGATTGGCAGAAACGCATCACTTCGCCGTCAGATTTACCTTTGGGGTCGAAGTCCGAGCCGCCTTTACCGCCGCCCATAGGCAAAGTAGTTAAAGCATTTTTGAACACTTGTTCGAATGCCAAGAATTTCAGCACGCCCAAATCCACAGTGGGGTGAAAACGCAAGCCGCCTTTGTAAGGACCAATCGCAGACGACATTTGAATGCGATAACCGCGATTCACTTTCACTTCGCCTTTATCATTTACCCAAGGCACACGGAACATAATCACGCGTTCAGGTTCAACAATGCGTTCTAACAAACCGCAAGCGGTGTATTTGGGATTTTTTTTCAAGAATGGGTCAAGACTGGTGAAAACTTCTTCCACCGCTTGATGAAACACAGTTTGTTGTGGGTCGCGTTGTTTCACGCTGGCTAACAGCGTATTCAAATCGTAATTGGACATAATAAGAGTTCCTTATTCAAGTAATCGTCAAAACAAATCGGAAACTAATTTTTCCATGCTGTTAATTGTACGACCATACAGAATACCAGTACAATCAGAATATTGGCATTTTATTTCAAAAAAATGAAAAATAGAGAAATTTTATACCTTATTTATGAAGAAGCAATTTTAAAAATGATTGTTTGATAACGATAAAGTGCCTTTGTAAAAGACAACTATGGCATGTCATAGATTTTATTTGTGGAATTTTTTTCAGGGTGCCTGTATGAAAATAAAAACAGTAAATCAGGCAGCCTGAAAACAGGATAATAACTTGCAATAATCATTGGAAAGGAAGAAAATACGCAATGTTTTTGCCCAGCAAATTCTATGATGATTTTGATGGGAAAAATTAAGAGGGTTATTTCTGAATCATTTGTATTTTCAGGGTGCTTTTGGATACTGTTAAACGACTTATTCAGAAATCGCTTACGCAAAAAAATGATGTTGCTTTGAAAGTGAATACAAGCAACACACAACATTGTTAAGGATCTCAAATCATGTCAGAAAACAATAATGCTGAAAACGCTTCGGAAGAAATCAGTTTGTATCAGGCAAGCAAACGAATTCACCCCAAATGGACAACTGGGTTTTTCTCTAAATTGCGTATTGCAGCTGTTTTGATTACGCAATTTGTCTTTTTTATTTTGCCTTGGTTTAACTACGATGGTCGTCAAGCAGTTTTGTTTGATATTGCCGACCGTCATTTTTATTTATTTGGATTGGTTTTACTGCCTGGCGATTTGATTTTCTTATCGGGTTTATTGTTTTTGTCTGCTTTTGGTTTGTTCTGGTGGACCACTATTGCAGGGCGTTTATGGTGCGGTTATGCCTGTCCGCAAACGGTTTATACCGAAATCATGATGTGGTTCGACCGCTTTTTTGAAGGCGATCGTGCCGCTCGTTTGAAATTGGAAAAAGCTCCTTGGGATGCACGCAAAATCAGAATTAAAGCGTTGAAATACCTAACGATTTTCTTATTCTGCACTTGGGTAGGCTTAACTTTCATCGGTTGGTTTTCACCCATTCGTGAAGTATTTCGTGATTTCTTTAACTTCTCTTTATCAGGAACCCAATGGTTTGCCGCTATTTTCTACGGCTTTATTACATTCTTGATGGCACACATTATGCGTGAGCAAGTGTGTAAATATATGTGTCCTTATGCACGCTTCCAAAGTGCGATGTTTGATAGAGATACTTTGATTATTTCGTATGATGAAGAGCGTGGCGAACCTCGCGGTATCCGCAAGAAAAATCAGGATAATCAAAATTTAGGCGATTGTGTTAATTGTACTTTGTGCGTACAAGTTTGCCCTGTGGGTATTGATATTCGTGATGGCTTGCAATACGAATGTATTGGTTGTGCCGCTTGTATTGATGCTTGTGATGAGGTGATGGATAAATTGGGCAAACCACGCGGTTTGGTTCGCTACACCACAGAAGCCGCTTTGGAAAAAGAATACCCTGAAAACAAGATTTTAAGCCGTATGAAACGCCCACGCGTCATGGGTTATGGCGTTATTTTGGCGATTGTTTTGGTCGCGTTGATTATTGGCTTGTTCAATCGTCAAACTTTGCGTGTGGACATCATTAAAGACCGTGGCGTGATGGTTCGTGAAAATACCAAAGGTTGGACAGAAAATTCATACACTTTCCGCATTTTGAATGCTTCCGATAAAATACAAGTATTGAATGCTTCTGTTTTGGATTTGGAAGGTGCTGAAATTACAGGTATTCAAAAGGATTTGGCAATTCTTCCTGGTGAGCCACTTTCTTTACCTGTTCAGGTTGCCATTCCACCAGAGGAATACAACAGCAATGATGAGGGAACGCCGAAAAAACGACACCAAAAAATTCGTTTTGTATTCTCTTACCATGAACAAGGTGATGAAGAAGTTCGTCAATTTGAGGAAAAAGCAGCATTTATTAGGAACATTGATTGATGAATCAAGAAAAAGAAATCTCCCCGCGTCCTTGGTATAAAGAACCTTGGACTTGGGGTTTAATGGCAGGTCCTGCCATCGTAGTGGTGGCAGGTTTGATTACTTTTAAAATCGCAACCGATGCACCAGACGATTTGGTTACGGACGATTATTACAAAGAAGGCAAAAACATCGTTCAGCAAATGGAACGCGATGAAAAAGCCTTGAATCAACACATGAATGCACAAGTGTATGTGCAGCCTGACAAAAAAGGCGTGATGATTATTGTTTCTGGTGAATACAATACCCAAACGCCTTTGCAATTATTATTGATTCACCCCACTCGTAAAGCTATGGATCGCACGATTGATTTACAGCAAAATGAAAACAATCCGCTGCAATACACCGCTCAATGGGAAGAAGCATTGCCTGCAACCAATAATTGGATTGTGCGTTTGCAAGACACTCAAAATGAGTGGCGGATTGAAAATCGGTGGATTGTCAGTCAAGGCGATGCCGTGCAGTTGATTGCCCAGCGTATGGGGTCTGCTCATCGAAAAACCAATAAAATTGAGTCATTTTAAGAACTTTAATATTCAACAGGCAGCCTGAAAATGGCTGTCTATTTATTTTATAGTCAATTCATACAAAAATTATCCTGCGTTGGCTCGCCTTGCCGTATTATTTATACTGTTTGAGACTTTGCCGTCTTGGCTACTTTGGGTCTGAATTGACTATACATTAGGAAAAAACATGAATAACCCTTTATTGCAACTAAACGAAATTCCTCAATTTGACGCATTAAAAGCCGAACACATTCAGCCTGCCATGCAAACGGCAATGAACGAAGCCCGTTTGACGATTGCTGAAATTAAAAATCAAAATGATGCAACTTGGGAAAACACCATTACGCCATTAACCGATTTAAGTGAGCGAGTAGGGCGGATTTGGGGGGTTGTTGCCCACATCAATTCTGTGGCAGATACGCCAGAATGGCGAGACGCCTATAATGCTTTAATTCCAGAAGTAACGCAATTTTTTACCGAAATATCTCAAGATCAAGATTTATATCAACGCTATAAAAGCATTCGCAATAGTTCAGCATTTGCTCAACGCAAAGATGAAGAAAAACGCAAATTAGAACACGATTTGCGTGATTTTGTTTTATCAGGAGCAGAATTGCCAGAAGACAAGCAAAAGCGTTTTGCGGATTTACAATCGCTTGGAGCACAACTGTCTGCTTCTTTTTCGCAAAATGTTTTAGATGCAACTGACGCCTTTTCTTTATTGATTGAAGATAAGCAAGAGCTATCAGGGCTGCCTGAAAGCATGTTGCAAATGTTGCAGCAAAATGCCGAAGCCCATCATCAAACAGGTTATTTAATCGGTTTGCAAATGCCGCATTATTTGGCAATTATGCAGTTTGCAGACAATCGGAATTTGCGAGAAAAAATCTATCGGGCGTACATCAAACGAGCCTCTGATTTGGATAGTGAGCAAAGAGATAACACGCCACACATCAATCAGATTTTACAAACTTCTGCCGAAGAAGCATTGCTTTTAGATTATCCCAATGCAGCCACATTATCCTTGGTAACCAAAATGGCGGACACTCCAAAGCAAGTGATTGATTTTTTACGCGATTTAGTTAAAAAAGCCCGTCCATTTGCAGAAAAAGAAATGCAGGAATTAAGACAATGGGCGAAAGAACAAGGTTTATCCGATGCATTGCAGCCTTGGGATATTGCGTATTACAGCGAAAAACTCCGTGAATCTCGTTATGCTTTTTCGGAAGAAGAAGTCAAACAATATTTTCCTGCAACAGATGTTTTGCAGGGCTTGTTTCAGTTGATTGAAGAACTGTATCAAGTAACTTTTCAAGAAACTAATCGACCAGTTTGGCATTCTGATGTGCGTTATTTTAGATTGATGCGAAACAATCAAGAAATTGGCGGAATTTATTTGGATTTATATGCGCGTCAAGGTAAAAAAAGTGGTGCTTGGATGAATGATTATTGTGGTCGCCGCCTATGTGCAGATGGTCGTTTGCAGTTGCCGATTGCTTATTTGGTGTGTAATTTTGCTCCGCCTGTTGATGGGAAAGCTTATTTGTCTCATCATGAAATTGTTACCTTATTTCATGAAATGGGGCATGGATTACATCATCTTTTGACGCAAATAGAAGAGTTAGGCGTATCAGGTATCAATGGTGTGGAATGGGATGCGGTGGAATTGCCCAGTCAACTCATGGAAAATTTTGCTTGGGAATACGATGTTTTATCTTCGATGAGTTGTCATAAAACAACGAAAGAAAGGCTTCCTGAACCATTATTTGCCAAAATGAAATCGGCTAAAAATTTTCAAACAGGAATGTTTGTCGTGCGACAGATGGAGTTTGCTCTGTTTGATTTGCTGATTTACAGCGAAAAACAACAACCATGTCAATGGCAAGAGATTTTGAATCAAGTTCGACAAGAAGTAGCAGTCATTCCTGCGATTGAGGAAAATCGTTTTGCACACAGTTTTTCACATATTTTTGCAGGCGGATATTCGGCAGGTTATTACAGTTATATTTGGGCAGAAATTTTATCAGCTGATGTTTATGCAGCTTTTGAAGAAGAAAACAACCGTTCACAAACAGGGAAGCGTTTTTGGCAGGAGATATTATCTCGCGGTGGTTCTCGGTCGGCGTCTGAAAATTTCAAAGCATTTCGCGGACGCGAACCTCAATCAGACGCTTTGTTAAAGCAGTTGGGATTGGTGTTGGCATAAAACGCTTCAAACATAAAGTAAAACAGGCAGCCTGAAAGTATTTCCCATACAGGGGGCATTTCGGCATAAGTAACAAAAAAGGTGCTAAAAATCTCTGAAATCCTTATTGCTTTTAAGAGGAGTTAAAGATTTTGAACACAAAAAATGCCTTTTTTGTGGCTCTACGCACCCAAAAGAATGAAAAACAAAATGGCAAGCAACGCTACAAATACAATGATTGCACACGGCGTTTTGATGGCGGAGAACGCTTAAATTCAGCCGAACTTTGGCGATTATATTCAGAACACAAACAGACCAAAACTAAACTCGCTGAACGCTTCAAATAAAGTTTTTGAACAAGCAAAAATTGAGAACTTCCGATGGCATGATTTACGCCATACTTGGGCAAGTTGGCTAATTCAGCGTGGTAAGGCATTAACAGGCTTACAAGAAAACGAAACTTATTTTTTACAAAGTAAAAAATTTGGGGCTGTATTAGATTAGCCCAAAAAATTGTTAAATTCCACACCATTTTCGCAATGTTTTGAGTTGCTGTTTTGGTGTCCCATAGTTAAATCTAAACTCACATTCTTTCAAGAAAAGTGGGAAAGATTTGCGGTCA
>JAGCOT010000033.1 GCA_017645365.1 Neisseriaceae bacterium | reverse complement strand
TGACCGCAAATCTTTCCCACTTTTCTTGAAAGAATGTGAGTTTAGATTTAACTATGGGACACCAAAACAGCAACTCAAAACATTGCGAAAATGGTGTGGAATTTAACAATTTTTTGGGCTAATCTAATACAGCCCCAAGAATTTTATGAAAAAATGTTTATTATTATTCAGTTTATTTTTACTTTCTGCCTGTGCTACCCAGTGGCAAAAAATCCATGATGAAACGGGGTATCAATACACATTAAGGTTTCAAAACAACAATACTGTGCCCAATACAGGTTTGATCTCTATTTCTCCCCAACAACTGCAAGATGGCGATATTTTATTATCAGCCAACCGTGGATTAATTTCCAAATCCATTCGTTATTTAGGGACAACTTCCGTCAGTCATGCGTTTATTTATCTGGGCGATGGTCAGGCTGCCGAAGCTGTGGGTTCTGGCATTCGCATTTTACCCATTGAAGAAAGCATTAAAGAAAGTTCTATTTTGGCGGTTTATCGACATCCTCAATTAACACCGCAACATTCATCAAAAATTCGTCAATTTGTGTATCGTCATGTGGGCAATGGCTATAATCATTTGGGCATTGTTAAGCAACTACCTTACACCATCTCTCGTAAAGCTTGTGAATTGCCTGTTATTCCACGCCATTTACGCCGTTTTTGTCTGAATACTATGGCCGTGATGCAAATATCAGTTGTGCCTGATGTTCATCGGTTTAATCCGCTTCACAATTTTAATGAACGCTATTTTTGTTCACAACTGGTCATTGAAGCCTACAATCAAGCAAACTTGCCCCTGACGCATCACAATCCAGAATGGATTAGCCCTGCGGATATTTTGCATATGCGAGAAGACGATGTACCATCTATTGTGCCCAATGTGCCTTTGGAATATGTGGGGCATTTGCGTTGTCAGGATTCTTTATTGCATGGCTTGTGCCATTTTAATGATCAAAAGATGGAAGAACTTTCTAAAAATTGATTTTTCAGAAACGCTGCCAAACGGTCATCTGTGTTTTTTCGTTGTGCTATGACCACTTTGAATCCATCTTACATCTGTCAATTTTGCATAAGCTCTTTTAGAGTGCTGTTGGTATATCCAAACAGAATTTGCTGTTTACTGCTGTTCCAACATTTTTCTAAACCGAAATAAGGCAAGAGCCAAAAAAACAATTCCCATAATAAAGACAATCAACACTTTTGGGGCAATCGTTGCCCAACCAGTGCCACGAAAAATAATGTCTTGTGTGATGGCGACAAAATGTTTAGCAGGATTGATGGCAACAATTTTCTGCACAATGACAGGCATACTTTCAACAGGCGTCATGGCTCCTGATGTGAGTTGTATGATGATTAAAAATGGAATAATCAGCAATGCCAACTGTGGCATGGTCGGTGCGAGTGTTGCAGCGAGTATGCCTAATGCCGTCATGGCAAATAGATAAACGATGGCGGCAAATGCAAACAGTGCAAGACTGCCGTTAATTGGTATGCCAATGCTTAAATGGACAACAAAATACATCGATAACACAGCGGCAACAAGTATCACCAAAGCATTGGCAATGATTTTTGATAAGGCGATTTGCGTTGCATCAATCGGCATCACCAGCAGATGTTCAAGTGTACTGTGTTCTCGTTCGCGAATCACTGCGGCTCCAACCAAAATCATCGACAACATGGTAATGTTATTGACAATTTGCATGACAGTCGAATACCAAGACGAATCACCGTTCGGATTGTAATGAGAGCGAATAACGACTTCGTAGGGTAAGTGATTGTTTTGTATATGAAAATATTCGGCTATTTCTTGGCGAAAAATTTGTTCAATATACGCCGCACCACCTGATGCAATCGTCATCGCTGTGGCATCTGTGGCAACCTGAATTTTAGGATCTCTGCCTGCGATTAAATCTTTCTCGAAGTTGGGCGGAATATCTAATAAAAAGATGAACTGACCTTGTTCCATTTGCAATTCTGCCGACTGTCTTTCAACCTCGATAACCGATTTAAAATAAGGTGGCAACAAAGCCTGTCGCAAACGATACGATAAAGCAGAACGATCATCATCAATTACCCCTACCGTAGCGTTATCTACTTCCGCCTTGATGCCTTCGTGTATCACAAATGGCACAATGCCAAACATTACCATAATCAGCAATACCATCACTTTATCGCCCAATAAAGAGCGAATTTCTTTAAAGATTAATTGCCATAGAGTTTGGAAAAATTGCATGGTGAAATACTTGTTAGAAATCTTTTGCGTTATTGACGCATTGGGTTGGAAAATAAGCCTTCAAGAGTTCGAAAAGTGTATTGTCATTCAGTTCTGCATAAGGTTTAACTGTATGATAAAAACGGATCAATCAACACAATTCCTTGTGTTCGTCATCAACAAATTTTAACTTCGCAGAAAGGCTTGATGACTTCATCAAATAAGCCTTAATTTTATCATGCCGCATATTTGTATCAGCAATTTGTCTGTGCTTATTTTTGTGTTGAATGACCGACATGATATTGGCGTGTTCATGATGATGCTTACATCGTTGTTGTTTTATGTTTTCAAAGATACAGGCAACCTGAAAAGAGTTTTTCAGGTTGCCTGTAAGTTTATGAAAAGAGAATAAAAATACAAGGACGCTTTTTGAGTGTTGGTAAATTAGATTTTTTCCATTCGCTAATGCTTTGGCTGATGATGGTTTGCGTGGGTAAAGTTAAATCTGCTGCAATACATAAATGCGTTTGATGACGACAGGTTTGAAGAATGTCCGCCAATATTGCATCATTGCGATAGGGGGTTTCAATAAAAATTTGGGTTTCCTGATGTTGATGACTGCGTGCTTCCAGTTGTTTTAAAGCACTTGGACGCTCGTTTTTATCAGCAGGTAAATAGCCGTGAAAAGCAAATTTCTGCCCATTCGCACCCGATGCCATCAATGCCAATAAAATCGAAGAAGCTCCCACCATTGGCATAACCGTTATTTTTTTTCGATGTGCCAAAGCCACTAATTGGGCACCAGGGTCTGCTACCGCAGGACAACCTGCTTCACTCATTAAAGCCATATCATGACCATCCAATAAGGGAGAAATCATAGCATTTAAAGCATTTTCTGGCGTATGTTCATCTAAAACTTGTAAATGCAAAGATTGAATAGGATTTTCCAAATGCAGTAACTTCAAATGCTTGCGTGCGGTTTTTCCACATTCGACTACAAAGTGTGTTAATGGTTGAATTTTCAACATATCTTCTGGCAAAAGCCAAGATGATTCGCGTTCTCCCAACGGCGTGGGCAATAAATACAAAATCCCCGACATCACAACACTCCTTCTGCCATAAAAAAATCAATCAAACGCAACATGGGCAAACCAATTAACGCATTCGGGTCATCGCTACTAATGCGTTCAATTAAAATCATTCCTAAACCCTCACTTTTAGCACTGCCAGCACAATAAATCGCATCAGGTTCTTCTTGCAGATAATATGTGATCATGTCATCAGACAAAGACCGCATATGCACCAAAGTTTTGTCCACATGACGATGAATACGATTTTCAGCGGTATTTAACAATACCAAAGCCGTGTAAAAAGTCAGTGTTTTTCCAGACAATTCTCGTAACATCATGTGAGCCTTATCCAAACTCATGGGTTTGCCATATTGTTTTTCATTGCACCACAAAACTTGGTCTGAACCGATAATGAGGGCATTGGGAAATTGTTGCGACAAAGAGCGCGCTTTATTTTCCGCTAAACGCAAAGCGGTTTGTTCGGCGTTTTCTTGCGGATTAGGCGTTTCATCACATATCGGAGCAACGGCTTCAAACGGCAGTTGAATCCGCGATAACAATTCTTGGCGAAAACGAGAAGTGGAAGCTAAAATAATCGGCAAACGCATGATTTTTCCTAAATTAGAGTATTAGTCATTGACAAAAAATAGGTAATAACTATATCATATGCCCTTTTATGTCAAACGCAAACATGATTGAGCCTTGGCGATTTTGTGCAGAAAAAATACGGTTAGAACGCACTTTTTTATTATCGGAACTGGATTCACGAGTGGATGAATACGCTCATTTTGGTTCCATGAATGACAGCGTTACACTGGTTTTGCAAGGTCAAATAGATGAACACCATCAACATTGGATTCATCTTCATCTAACGGGGACGGTAAGCCCCCAGTGCCAGCGTTGTTTGATGCCTGTTTCCATCAATTTAGATGAAAAAACGCGTATTTTGCTTTGCGAAAATGAAGAGCAGGCTGAACAAATAGACTTGGAAGATGACGATGTCGAAATTGTTGGACTGCAAGAGACTATTGACATTCGTGTTTGGGTAGAAGATTTAATCATCACAGCATTACCAATGGCACCTTGCCATGAGCAATGTGGTGATGAAGATTTAACCGCACAATATAAAAATCAAAAGGATAATCCTTTTGCAGTGCTGGAAAATTTGTAAATGTTTATTGAGTGATGATTGTTTCAATCATTTTATTTCAGGAGTTTTAACATGGCTGTTCAACAAAATAAAAAATCCCCATCTCGCCGTGGTATGCACCGTTCGCACGATGCGTTGACCGCAGCATCTTTGAGTACTGATCCTAAAACAGGTGAAGTTCATTTGCCTCATCACATTTCTCCCAACGGCATGTACCGTGGTCGTCGTGTGATGAAAGCCAAAGACGAATAAATACACGCAACTTATTTTTTAAAACAGGCAGCCTGAAAAACCTTTCAGGCTGCCTGAATGTGTTTTATTAAGCAATCAATATAACAGGAAACAAGGGTGCTGCTTTTTTAGCGGCTGAGATGATACCTTCGTTATTCGATGCGGATAATACCGACGCGAAGCGTTTTCCTTAATATGGCAGCCGGAAACTTTTGGTGTGCGTGCATGGCATGTTTGCACCAGTTATTTTTCAAGTCATGATACGACTTGGCGAGCATTTCAGCCTAAAAAACCTTTCCTGTTTTGTATGTTAAGGATTTTTTATGTCGACTTCTCGCCGCATTTATGTTCAAGGTTCGCGTGCGGATATTCGTGTCCCCATGCGAGAAATTCTTCAAGAGGACAGCATCACTGATAAAGGCATTCAGCCTAATCCGCCGATTCCTTTGTATGATGTTTCTGGTGCTTACGGAGAGCAAGATTTTAATCCACAAAATCCCTTGCCTTTTATTCGCGAAAAATGGATTGATGAACGCAATGATTGTGATAGGCAACCTGAAAATCGTCGCCGTGCCAAATCAGGGTGCAATGTAACCCAACTTTCTTACGCAAGACGCGGAATCATTACGCCTGAAATGGAGTTTGTTGCCATTCGTGAGCGGGTCAAAATTGATGAACTGATTCAAAAACCCGAATATCAAAATCTACTCAAACAACATCAAGGCTTGCCTTTGGGGTTTGATATGCCCCAATCCATTCATGAGATTACGCCAGAATTTGTGCGTCAAGAAATTGCGGCAGGTCGTGCCATTATTCCTTGTAATATCAACCATTTAGAACTTGAACCGATGATTATCGGACGAGCTTTTCGTGTCAAAATCAATGCCAACATAGGGACATCTGCCGTATCTTCTTCGCCAGATGAAGAATTGGCAAAAACCATGGGTGTTTTGCGTTTTGGTGCAGATACTTTAATGGATTTATCTACTGGCGAAAAGATTCATCAAACGCGTGAAAACATCATTCGTCATGCTCCTGTTCCAGTGGGAACAGTTCCCATCTATCAGGCTTTGGAGCGAGTAGGGGGGATTGCAGAGGATTTGTCTTGGTCAATCATGCGAGATATTTTGGAAGAACAAGCGTTGCAAGGCGTGGATTATTTCACTATTCACGCAGGCGTTTTGTTGTCGCACATTCCATTAGCCAAAGAGCGTTTAACGGGAATTGTTTCTCGTGGTGGTGCGATTATGGCACGCTGGTGTATGACCCATCGTCAAGAGAATTTTCTTTACACCCATTTTGATGAAATTTGCGAAATCATGAAAAGTTATGATGTGGCATTTTCGTTGGGTGATGGTTTGCGTCCTGGCAGTATTGCCGATGCAAATGATGAAGCACAATTTGCAGAATTACACACTTTGGGTGAATTAACGCAAAAAGCATGGCAGCATGATGTGCAAGTGATGATTGAAGGTCCAGGTCATGTGCCTTTGCAACGCGTGCGTGCTAATGTTGATGAAGCGTTCAAGCACTGTTTTGATGCTCCATTTTATACGCTTGGTCCATTGGTTACGGACATTGCCCCTGCTTATGACCACATTACTTCCTGTGTTGGGGCGACGCATATTGGTGCGTATGGAACATCAATGCTTTGTTGTGTAACGCCCAAAGAACATTTGGGGTTGCCCAATAAAGACGATGTGCGTACAGGCATTGTTACCTACAAAATCGCCGCTCATGCTGCGGATTTGGCAAAAGGTTTTCCAGGTGTCCAATTACGAGATAACGCTTTATCCAAAGCGCGTTTTGAATTTCGTTGGAAAGATCAATTCCATCTGTCATTAGACCCAGAATTGGCTAAACAATACCACGATGATACGCTTCCCGCAGAGGGTGCCAAAACCGCCCATTTCTGTTCGATGTGCGGACCTAAATTTTGTTCGATGAAAATATCACAAGAAATTGAACATTTTGTGATGTAAATGTTCAGGCTGCCTGAAAATAATGATAAAAATGTTTTCAGGGTGCCTGTTGTATCAATAGGCACCCTGAAAATTTTAATTACAGAACGATAACAAATACTTTAAAACCCCTGTAAAACTGGCATTTGTGGCACATTTCTTTGTTATGCTCGCTAAAAAATCCTATTGTTATGTCTTTATTGGCTGTGCTACTGCAACTTTGCACTGTACTCACATCTACCAGTTTGGCAGTGGTTTTTAAAAATATGGATTTTTAGTATCAAAAGCTTATTTTTGCTTACTCCAAAATCCCCACCAAGGACCGCTATTGGCGTTTTCCCAATCTTTATTTAAATATCGGCTGTTGGGATAATTGGCTTCCAATACTCGGCGAGAATCTGCTGCTAATTGAGGTTGATTCATTTTTTGATACGCCGAAATCATAATCGCTAACGCTTCTTCAACATAGCTGGTGTTTTGAAAGCCTTTGATGATATTTTGAGCACGCTTAATCGCTGCCAAATACGCACCGCGTTCCATGTAATAACGGGCTACATACATTTCGTGTCCGCCCAAAGCTTCCACAATTTTGGTCATGCGTTCTGTGGCATCGGCAACATATTGAGAATCAGGATAACGGCGAATCAACTCTGAAAACGCAATATAGGCATCTCGATTAGCGGAAGGATCGCGTTCTGCCCAATCTTGTGATGATAATTTCCCCAATACAGATTGATCTTCATTAAACAATACAATGCCTTTTAAATACAGAACATAAGGCATATCAGGGTGATTGGGATAATCTTTCTCGAATTGTTTGATGGTTGCCAACGATAATTCTTTTTCTGAATCTAAATAGTAAGCATAGGCTTTATCGAGTTGTGCTTGCTGAGCAAAGCGACCGTAAGGAAAACGAGATTGCAATAAATTATATAATTTCACGGCACGAGTATAATTGCGACTGTTTAATTCGCTGTGTGCTTCGGTGTACAATTTTTCTACCGACCAATCTTGTGTGATTTGTGCATCAGGGTCTTGTGTACCGTCAGTAGCACAAGCGGATAATAATAAAGCAAACAATCCTAATAAAAACCATTTTTTCATAGCGATAACATTCTTAAAAATGATGATAAAGACAGAAGATTATAACGAAGATGATGAAATTTCGTCAGAAATTATCATCACCATGCCCAACGATTATGCAGGTATGCGTTTGGATGCTGCGATGGCAGCCTTGTTGCCAGATTTTTCTCGTTCTCAATTAGCCCGCCAAATCAAAGAAGGTGCTTTAAAACTGAATGAACAGATAGAAACATCAGGAAAAACCAAAATCATCGGTGGGGAAAAAATTATTTTCAGGCTGCCTGAAAGCGTTGAAGTGATGGAATCTGCCGCAGAAAACATTCCTTTGGATGTTGTATATGAAGATGAACAAGTTTTGGTCATCAATAAACAGGCGGGCTTGGTGGTGCATCCTGCTGCGGGTAATCATTCTGGCACTCTACTGAATGGTTTGCTGCATTATTGTCCTGATTTACGCAATATTCCGCGTGCTGGTATTGTGCATCGTTTGGATAAAGATACGACAGGTTTAATGGTGGTTGCCAAAACTTTGCAAGCTCAAACACATTTGGTGCGTCAATTACAAGAACGAAGCGTTAAACGCATTTATCGTGCTATTGCCAACGGCATTGTGCCGTATGATGGCAAAATCGAAACGCTGATTGGACGCAATCCACATAATCGTTTAAAAATGGCGGTGGTGTCATTCGGTGGAAAAGAAGCGGTTACCCATGTTACCGTTTTAGAGCGATTTGAAACGCATACCTATATTGAATGTGCATTAGAAACAGGGCGAACACATCAAATTCGTGTTCATATGCGTGAAGCAGGACACCCACTGGCAGGCGATCCATTGTATGGTAATCCGCGTTTTGCTTGTGCTGCCCATGTTAAAGAAGCCATTCTTCATCTGAATCGACAAGCGTTACACGCACAACAACTGTCGTTCAGGCACCCTGAAAGCGGAGAGTTAGTACAATTTTCCGCACCTTTGCCAGACGATATGAAAATGCTGTTATCCGTTTTGCGAGATATGCCTTTTCCGCAAGACGAAGATTCAAATCATGATGATTGGGAAGATGATGACGATGAAAACGGCGTAGAAATTATTTACGCTCCGAATTGATTGATAAAATCCTAATCTGAAATAAAAAAGGAACCAAATGCTATGGAAAGACAAAATCAACTGCGTCATTTTATTGTAGGGCATTATCCCAATCGTCCTTTTGATTTGGATTTTGCAGCGGCTGATGCTGATTTTCGCCGTTATTTCCGTGCTCGTTTTCAAGATGACAACAGCACCATCATCGCGATGGATGCACCACCCGATAAAATGACTATTCAACCTTATTTGAAAGTTCGTGATATTTTTTCAGCCGTGCGTGTGCCTGAAATTTTTATCAGCGATGAAGAGCAGGGTTTTATTTTGATGGAAGATTTAGGAACGGCTACATTTTTACAAGCCATGCAGGCTGATGAACGCGAAGAAGTTCATAAAGTTCTTCTGTTAGAAGCCGTAGATACGCTGGTTCGTTTGCAGGCTTCCTCACAAGAAAATGTGCTTCCTTTATACGATGAAAAACTCTTGCGGCGTGAAATGAATTTATTTCCAGAATGGTATATTCTCCATGAGTTGGGCAAAACATTAACCATGAAGCAACAAAAAATCTGGCAAAAAGGCATGGACACACTTATTCCTGCCTTGACAGAACAGCCCAAAGTTTTTGTTCATCGAGATTTTATCGTGCGTAATCTGATGTTGCGTTCAGGAGAACCAGGTGTTTTGGATTTTCAGGATGCCGTTTATGGGGCAATTACTTACGACATTCTTTCCTTAACACGCGATGCGTTTATTGAATGGACAGAAACCTTTGTGTTGGATATTATTATTCGTTATTGGGAAAAAGCAAGAGCCACAGGTTTGCCTGTACATGAGCAATTTGACGATTTTTATCGTGCTTACGAATGGACAGGAATTCAACGCCATTTTAAAGTCATTGGTATTTTTGCACGACTAAAACATCGCGATGGCAAAGAAAAATACGCCACAGAAATTCCTCGGTTCATTCGCTATTTACATCGTGCATTGCGGCGTTATTCAGAATTATCAGTTTTACGAGAATTGCTTACTGAACTGTGTGGAGAAGACACAGAAATTCAAACAGGATATACATTTTAACCTTTCAGGCAGCCTGAAACCCAAAATACAAGGGAACTTTTCACATGCAATACAGTCTATTGCTACAATTCAAACAGCACGAGAAAATCAATCATGGAAGAACGCCAGATTGACGCTCTTTTAGTCGAGCGAGCCCAGAAAGGGGAAACAAAAGCGTTTGAATTGTTGGTGTCTAAATATCAACGCCGATTAACACGACTGTTGTCGCGGTTTATTAAAAATCAAAATGATATTGATGATGTTGCACAAGAAACCTTTATTAAAGCGTTTCGTGCTTTGCCTACTTTTCGTGGTGAATGTGCTTTTTATACTTGGCTTTATCGTATTGCCATTAACACCGCAAAAAACTATTTAACATCTTCCGATAGGCGTTTGTTACTCACAGGAGATGTTGCGGATGAAGATGGGGCAAGTTTAGATGCTGCTGAACTGGTTCCTGATTTAAATACACCAGAAGCAGAACTTATGAAAAAGGAAATGGCTAAAATCATCAACGATGCAGTATCCAGTTTAAACGATGATTTAAAGCGTGCCATTACTTTACGCGAAATGGAAGGTCTATCTTACGAAGAAATTGCAGAAGTCATGGATTGCCCTATTGGGACAGTCCGCTCGCGAATATTTCGTGCTCGTGAAGTGATTGCAGAGCGTTTGCGTCCCTTGTTGGGAACATCAGAAAAGAAAAGGTGGTAATCATGAATACACAACAACAAGAATTGATTTCAGCGTTGATTGATGGTGAATTAACCGAACAAGAAGCATCAGAGGCTTTGGATTTTTTGTTATCAGATCAATCTGCCCAGCGTCAATGGGAAGAATATTGCACCATGCACGATGCATTGCATGGGCAGTATGGACCATCCATTTCAGGCAGCCTGAAAAATCGTTTGCGTGAAGAAACTTTGCGTACTTCTGCTCCCACAATCTCGAACAATACTGTCAAAACACCACAATGGCAAACCATTACCAACATCACCAAAACATGGCGTGATTATTTGCCTGCCAATCAATCTTGGTATAAAGGTGCAGGCGTTGCTGCGGCAATTGGAGCAGTTGCTATTGCCTTATGGGTACTTTCACCATCAGCCGATGACACCACTGTCATGACTGTTCAAACCACCTCAACACAAGAAGCAGAAATAGCACGCACAGAATTGGACATTACCGATTTTTCAGAAGTTGGGTACGATGAAAACATCCATCACGACCCCTATTTTGCCGCTTATCAAAAAGCCCATGTTACCAATGATTTGATGCAAACTAATTATGTTTTGAACCCAGAACAGCAGCGTGGAGTGCGTCAATAATGAAGTTGTGTCAAAAGGTTGCCATTTTCGTGCTCACGCTGTCTTTTCAGGTTGCCTGCGCAGATGATTGGCAAACTTTAAGTCAAGCCGCCAAAGCAGGGCAAAAACTCTCCTTGCAAGGACAATATGTCCATCGCCATCAGTATCGTTTGTCGGCGTTTTCACTTTATCGTCAGCAACAAGATTTTGGTCTGATTGAAAGGCGTGTTGCAGAAGATGGAATTCCGCGTGAAATCATTAAAACAGGAGGAGAACTCTCCTTTTTCACCAATCACAAAAAAGGCTTAATGCTTTCTTTGGCAGACACAACTTCTCTATTTCCAGCCGTACTGCCTGTTGATGTGAATGTTTTAAAAGACAGTTACACCGTTGCATCAGGGGAAATTACACGCATTGCACGAAGAAACTGTCAATGGATGTGGCTAAAACCCAAAGAAAACAATCGCTATACACAAGGGTTTTGTTTGGATATCGAAAACCGTTTGCCGTTGGCACAAATTTATCAAAGTAATGGAAAAATTATAGAAATCAATCAGTTTACGCGACTATCTTTTACAGAACCTTCCAAAGAAGAGGTTCAACCTGACAGACGCTTAACGGTTACCGACCGTTTTACCTTGCCTCCACAACCTGCATGGTATCGACAAAGCAATACTTCCGATTGGCGTTATCTGAAAAAATTACCCAAAGGATTTTTTGTTTTAAGTCATAAAGACATGAAAGTTGATCCGCGTGCAGATAAGGGGCGTCATTATATTGTCAGCGATGGTTTGGTGAATATTTCCTTATTCATTGAGCATTTTCCAAACACCCCACAATTCAAAAAAACCATGCCGATGTCAGGGGCGTTGTCGTCAGCAGAAAAAATTCAAGGCAATTATAAAATCATTGCGATTGGCAATTTGCCAGAAACAGGGATTAAAGCCTTTGTGCATCATGTTGAAATCAAATAGTAAGCATTTCTTCAACACTATCAGACACAATGAAAATTAATGTTTCAGGCAGACTGAAAAAGTTTTCATCAATCTATCAGGAAGTTACGATATAATCAGCCAAAATCAATAAAGGCATTTCTAAAATTATTGATAAACCATGTTTTAGCCTTGCAGAAGTTGTGTTTTTAGGCAGCCTGAAAATGAGTTTCTGCAAACGAAGTGAAGCTAAAACGAAGTTTTGATGAAGTCGAAATGGAGTTTTTGCGGAGTTAAAACATGAAGCAGCAGGACACAATTCTGTTTTAGGCTTGATTAATCTTTTCTCACAACAATCCTACCAACTGTTTGTGAATCGTAAATTGGCGTTGCAAAATAACGCTTTCAATTTCATGTCATTCGTATCAAGCGTTGTTTTAGAAGTGATGCCAATATCAAGAGGGACTATGTCGCAAAATAAATTTGTTAATTTATTTTCAGTGTATTTTGATCCATTTTGGTAGGAGCTTTTATGCAAAAAAACTCAAATTTACAAGAAGAACATCAGGCCCCATTGGAAGCGGAAGAGCAAGATAATCCATTTCCTTTGCGCGGCTTGGTAATTATTGCCATTGCTGCTGTGGTGGCTTTTGTTTTTTATCAGCTTTTAGGTGGTTGGTTGCCTGATTCTGATATTGTCAATCCCAGTACTCGCAAAGGATTGGCATTGTTGCTTTTTATTGCTACATTGTGGCTTACAGAAGCTGTGCATATCTCTATTACTTCTTTAATCGTACCGATTGCCGCATTGTTGATTGGTGTTACCAAAAACACTTACGATAAAAGTGATGCAGGTGAATTGGTCAGCATTACCGCTTCCAAAGCATTGGTGATTAAAGATGTGATGGCACCATTTGCCGACCCCATCATCTATACTTTCTTTGGGGGCTTTGCGATTGCAACAGCGTTGCATATTCAGAAATTGGATAAAAAAATCGCCATGTGGTTGATTTCCTTATCAGGTAATCATTTAGGTTTATCTGCCATTCTTATCTGTTTGGCAACGGCTTTGTTGTCTATGTGGGTATCCAATACCGCAACTGCTGCGATGATGCTGCCTTTGGCGATGGGTATTTTGGCCAATATTGATATGCAAAAAGACCGCAATACCGTAGTCTTTATCCTGTTGGGCATTGCCTATTCTGCTTCTATTGGTGGTTTAGGTACTTTGGTGGGCTCTCCACCTAATGCCATTGCCTCCAAAGCATTGGGCTATGAATTTGCCGACTGGATGAAAGTAGGCTTGCCAATTATGTGCATCCTATTGCCTTTAATGTTGGCGTGTATGTATTTTGTTTTCCGTCCTAAACTCAATCAAAAAATTGAAATTCAAGCCGAAGACATTCCTTGGAATCGCACTCGTATCATGACTACTGTTGTGTTTATTTGTGCTGCTTTGCTGTGGTGTTTCACCAAACCATTGAATGAATATTTCAAAGCCAATGACATTCCATTGCGTTTATCTGATGCTTTTGTTGCGGTTTCTGCTGCGATTGCGATTGTTACTTTGGGCTTGGCAAAATGGAAAGACATTGCTGAAAACACCGAATGGGGCGTGTTGATTTTGTTTGGTGGCGGTTTAGCATTGAGTATGATTTTGGATAATTCTGGTGCTGCTTATGTATTGGGCAAAACCTTTGCTGGTGCATTTGCAGGTATTCCCACTTGGTTGCTGATGGTTTTGGTATCAGCCTTTGTGATTGCGATTACCGAATTTACTTCCAACACAGCATCTGCTGCTTTGTTGGTACCAGTATTCGGTGCGATTGCTGCACAAATGGGTTTGCCCAAAGAAACTTTGGTCATCATCATTGGTATCGGTGCATCTTGTGCATTCGTGATGCCTGTGGCTACACCACCTAATGCGATTGTGTTTGGTACAGGTAAAATCCGCCAAATGGAAATGGTCAAATGTGGTTTGATTTTGGCTATTTTGTCGGCAGTCGTTTTGGGTACTTACATCTACTTTGCATATCCAAGTTAAAGTAAAAACTGTTCTACACAATTGGACAGTTTTGAATAAAAGGGCTGAAAAATTCAGCCCTTTTTTGTTTGAAGTTTTTGGTGTATTTTGTTATAAGAAACCATTGTAAAACTGGCATTGATTAGTGTTTGGATACTGTTGTCATTACGCTATTTATTTTGTGAAGTATTTTGGCTTTTCAGGCTGCCTATTGCATTTTAATAGGCAACCTGAAAACAATTTTTCCCATTTTGAAACATCATTTTTATGAATACTGCTGATTTTTTTACGCATTGCGATGACTTTTTGACTGATTTGCGTCGTCGAGATTTATCTTCGGCAACACAAAATGCGTATCAGCGTGATTTGCAAGAATTGCGTCAATGGGCGGATAAATATCAACAATCTACGGTTGATGGTCGTTTTTTTATTCAAGCATTGAAATATTTGTCAGGACGCAATTTACACCCTCGTTCTTTGGCAAGAAAATTATCGGTATGGCGATCGTATCTTTATTATCTGATTGAACATCATCATTTGAGTGAAAATTATTTGGCAGGAATTAAAGCCCCAAAACCGCCATCTCGACTGCCCAAAGCGATTGATGCGGAAGAGTTGGATCGTTTATTAGATGCTCCTGACGAAGATAATTTCTATACACGGCGAGATGCGGCTTTATTTGAATTGCTGTATGGTTCTGGTTTGCGTGTTGCCGAAGCGGTGGGTTTGAATTTAAGTGATATTGATTTGAATGAAGCATGGGTCAAAGTGCACGGTAAGGGTGATAAAGAACGCCATGTGCCTTTGGGGCGAAAAAGCATTGAAGCCTTGCGATTGTATTTACAAGAGCGACCGCAAAACGGTGAAGAAACGGCGTTATTCGTCAATTATTATGGCAAACGCATCAGCATTCGCCGCGTCAATCAAACTTTGGATGACTGGGCGATGCGTCATCAAGCTTCTCAGCATATCAGTCCGCATATGTTGCGACACAGTTTTGCAGGACAAATGCTGCAAGGCAGTCGCGATATTCGTGCAGTTCAAGAATTATTAGGACACAGCAGACTTTCGACCACACAAATTTACACGCAATTAGATTTTGACCATTTGGCACAGGTTTATGATGATGCCCATCCAAGAGCGAAGAAAAAATAATTCAGGCAGCCTGAAACATGTGTATCTTTTCAGGTTACCTGCAAAAGTTGTATTGGTAAAAATAAATGAAAAGCATTTTTATTGTTTTAAAAATTATTTTATTATGTTTCATTTATATTGTGTCAGGTTATGTTATTGCAGGGTTTGTCGTGCCAATCGTTCCCATTTTATTGTGCATGGAAAGTTGTCGCAATCTTTCTATACTTCCATTCTTAAAGGTTTTTTATTTTGCATCATTTATTATTGCCATACTTATTGTGTTTTTCAAAAATCCACCTTTCAAACAATGGCAAATATTTTTTATAGCAAATGGATTATTTGCTTTTTGGTTACTATTGGCTATATCACATATGTAGCCTGAATATTGATCATTCAAGAAATGGAATATGAAAAATGTCTCCAAAATTTTCACACGGCTTATACCACGATGCCTGTTATTTGCCATCACCCAATGCCGAAGCACGCCCGCAAAATCATGAGATTTCCTTGATTGTGATTCACAATATTTCTTTGCCACCATTTGAATATGGTTCAGGTTGCGTGGATTTGCTTTTTCAAAATCAACTGCACCATCATGAAAATGCTTTTTTGCAATCTATCGCTCATTTGCGAGTGTCTTCTCATTTTTTAATTGAACGCACAGGCACCCTGAAACAATTTGTACCAACAAGTGATATGGCTTATCACGCTGGGGTTTCATCTTTTAATGGGCAAGAAAAATGCAATTATTTTTCGATTGGTATTGAATTGGAAGGTTGTGATTTTGAGCCGTTTACCGAAAATCAATACGACACTTTATTGCCGTTGCTACAAGATTTAATTCATGAATATCCCAGCATTAAAGCCATTTGCGGACATATGGACATTGCTCCCAATCGCAAAACCGATCCTGGTCATTTTTTTGATTGGCAACGCTTGATTGATGCGGGCTTACCTGTGGATCGCAATGATTAAATCGCTTCAATTTCAATCATTACAGGTGCATGGTCGCTGGGGCGTTCGGCGGCTCGTGCGTCTTTATCTATCCAAAAACGATGGGTTTTTTGCATTAAATTAGGGGTTAGCAGAATATGGTCAATTCGCATACCAATATTGCGTTTAAAACCATTCATACGATAATCCCACCAAGTAAACAACGATTTTTGGGGTTCGATGGTATGTAAACTGTCGTGCAATCCCAGCTGTAATAATTGAGAAAACCACAATCGTTCTTCATCAGAACACAAAATTTTGCCACGCCTTTTTTCAGGTTGATCGACATCTAAATCCGTAGGGGCAATATTAAAATCGCCCAATAAAATCAACGATGAATGTTGTTTGAGTTCATTTTGAATATAAGCATTCAAAGCTTGAAACCATCGTTTTTTATACTGAAATTTTTCGCTTGCCAAATCTTCGCCATTCACGCAATAAGCATTGATGATGCGAATATTTTCAATAGTTGCAGCAATCACACGCTTTTGTTCATCGGCAAAATCAGGAATATCGCAGACGACATGAGAAAGTTGATGTGGTGTAAACAAAGCAACGCCGTTGTAGGTTTTTTGACTGTTACAGGCAGCCTGAAAACCGATTTTTGCCATTTCACTTTGAATAACATCATCAGCCTGCCATTTTAATTCCTGAATCGCCAAAATATCTGGACGATTGCTTTCTAACCAAGATAAAACTTGTGGTAGGCGTACTTTGATTGAATTAACATTCCAAGTGGCGATTTTCATAACGATTCAGTATTTCAATAAAACAAACAGGCAACCTGAAAGCATTTCCCATGCAAGGATAATCTTAAATAAACAGGCAACCTGAAAATGATTTAATTATTTTCAGGTTGCCACGAATTTAAGAAAAATTATCCATTCTGCTGCTGTGTTTCAATTTGCTGCAATGTAATGGGCTGTTCAGGTTCTTCAAACGCCAATGCTTGCATAACATCAGAACGCCGTTTCACATTGTTTTGAATAGGTTCAGATTCATGCTCCGCTGGCGTGAATGTGGTATTGGTTTCTACTAATTGCAAACCACCTAAATCCAAATCGGCAGAGGATATTTCTTCCACTTTCACAGCTTGTGGTGCAGTTTCTGGTATCACCGCTGGAACTGGGGCAGGTTCAGAAACAATCACCGATGTGGTGGGTGCAATGGCAGGGAGATTTTCTACCGTTTCTGATGCTTCTGCTGGAAGTGGCAAAATGCGTTGTGATGTCAGTTGTACATGACGAACAATCGCACGCAATTTAATTCGCTTGATGATGTCTTCCGCTCTTGGAATTTCATAACGATTGCGACTATTCCTGCGATGCGTTGTCGTTGAATTAGTTTCTTTCACATCATCGCCAAAATTGATAATCACGGCTTTTTGTTGATGCGATGCTGTTTCCTGAACCTTTTTAGAAGCGTGATTGCGAGAGGTTTTAGCAGATTTGTTTTCGGCAGAAACATCTTCGGTTTTGGCGACTTTTTTGTTTTTTTCCGCAGTTTTTCTTACTGCTTTTTCAGGCTGCATGGCTGGTTCAGCCTTTTCAACTTTGGCTTTGGTGTGTTTAGGCTCAATGTATGGCACTACATCATCGGATGCAGTTACTTTGGTCGCAAGAGTTTTAACTTCTGCATTTTTCACCACATTGTTTTTATGTTGTGTATTTTCCGATACGCTTTGCGTACTTTGACGACGGCGTTTTTGTGGTTTACGAGCATGACTGCGTTGCTGATTTTTAGATTTTTTAGGGGTTTCTTTCACAGATTCTTCTGCGGAGAAAATCCCTTTAATCCACGAGCCCAAACGATGGAAAACGCCTGTTTTCTTCACAATCACAGGAGCAGCAGAAACAGGGGTTACTCCCTGTACCGCAGCGGATTCCGCAAGCGGTGTGTTTTTATTGGAAGAATGAACAAAATGTTCTGTTTCAGGAATTTTTACTTGTTTGTAACTGGGTGGGGCATGCTCGTCTACATCATCAACACGAATGCGTTCCACATGATAATGTGGTACTTCCAAATGACTATTGGGAATGAGAATAATGGGGACAGAAAGATTTTCCTCTAAACTTAATAATTCTGCGCGTTTTTCATTCAATAAGAAAGTTGCCACATCAACAGGAACCTGTGTTTGGATTTCGCCTGTGTTTTCTTTCATGGCTTCTTCTTGAATAATTCGCAAAATATGCAAAGCCGATGATTCAATACCACGAATAAAGCCTGTACCGAAACAACGCGGACAAGCAATGTGGGTGGACTCGCCTAATGATAGTTGCAAGCGTTGGCGTGAAAGTTCCATCAAACCAAAACGCGAAAGTTTTCCCATTTGTACTCGGGCACGGTCGTTTTTCAAGGCTTCACGCAAAACATTTTCTACTTGTCGTTGATTTTTTGAATTTTCCATATCAATAAAATCAATGACAATCAAACCGCCCAAGTCGCGTAAACGCATTTGTCTTGCCACTTCTTCTGCGGCTTCTAAATTGGTTTTGAATGCGGTCTCTTCAACATCAGTCCCACGCGTAGATTTGGCCGAATTGACATCAACCGCTACCAAAGCTTCGGTATGATCAATCACAATCGCACCGCCAGACGGCAATGGAACTTCGCGTGAAAAAGCGGTTTCAATTTGGTGTTCAATTTGAAAGCGAGAAAATAAAGGTACACTTTCGGAATATCGCTTAACTCGTGATAAATTCGCAGGCATGACCACGGACATGAATTGATACACTTTTTGATAAATATCTTCTGTATCAATCAAAATTTCACCAATGTCAGGTTGGAAATAATCCCGAATGGCACGGATCACCAAAGCACTTTCTTGAAGAATTAAATGCTGCACATTTTCTTGTTTGGCGGCATCTGAAATCGCTTGCCAAAGTTGTAAAAGATAAGACAAATCCCACTGTAATTCTTCAACTGCACGGCCAATGCCCGCAGTTCGAGCAATCACACTCATGCCGCGTGGAATATCTAATTGGCTCAATGCTTCTTTTAATTCTTGACGCTCTTCACCATCAACACGGCGAGAAACTCCACCACCACGAGGATTGTTGGGCATTAAAACCAAATATCGACCCGCAAGACCAATAAAGGTGGTCAGTGCAGCCCCTTTATTCCCTCGTTCGTCTTTTTCAACTTGAACTAAAACGCTTTGTCCTTCTTGAAGAACATCTTGAATACGAACGCGACCGCCTTCGTAATTTTGAAAATAACTGCGTGCTACTTCTTTAAAGGGAAGAAAGCCGTGTCGTTCTGCACCATAATCAACAAAACAGGCTTCCAACGAAGGTTCAATTCGAGTGATGATTCCTTTATAAATATTCCCTTTGCGTTGTTCTTTTCCCTGCATCTCGATGTCTAAATCGAGCAATTTTTGTCCATCGACAATGGCGACACGAAGTTCTTCGGCTTGTGTCGCATTAAATAACATTCGTTTCATAAGTTGACCTTTATAAAATAACACAAGGTCAAAGTGATGCGTTTTTTGACTGTACCCTTCGCATGGCGGGCATTATTATCAGAAGTCATTCTCAAATAAAGAACACAGGCAGGCTGAAAATAAAAACCAAATCCATCACTCGATGCAACAACATTTAGTCTATTGCAGTGGTATCTAAATTGCTTCACTGCTTGATTGCTATTGAGTTTGAATGAACATATTATTTCAGGATGCCTCAAAAATAAAAAACTACTGTGAAAAAAAGTTTTCACAAATGAAAATGTTGCTTACCTTAATAACATCACCATTTAATCCTTGATGCTGCTTGTAGGACAAGTCTTACGACAGGAAAATGTGATGCGTCAAAATAAACGATTACTTTGTTTGGACTTTGTTAATACGCATTAAGTCGCCTTGTGTGTGGCTTATCAAACAAGCCCTTGTTTCACAGATTGCATTATCAAAAGCAATCTTGTGTATTTCCTTAATTTACTATAATTTCAGACATTTCAACCATTCAGGCTGCCTGAAAAATCCCTGATTGATGTGCAGTTTCTAAAAATATTGCCCTGCACAAATCGTTCGCTATTATAAGCGATATTGTCATTCTTTTGCGTTTATTTTGGCATTGTCTTTTGCCCAAAGCACAGGCAACCTGAAAATGAAGTTTTAGCGAAGCTAAAACGAAGTTTCTGCGAGCCGCAAGGCAAAGCTAAAACAAGGTTTATTTCACGAATGCCACTTTGAACTATGATCACATCGATCGGTTTTTCAGGGAGTTTTTGTATGATCATTAAACCTTGTTCGCAGGGGGGATTAAAATCCATTTTCACACTCAATTCACAACAAAAAATTTGGGGCTGTATTAGATTAGCAGTTATGATAGACTGCAAAAATGAAGATAACGCATTGTAAATTAAAGAAATCTGTACAGAAGAAACTGCTTGAATTTTTTGTATTAGAAGTTACAGCAAGAAGTGCAGCCGAT
>JAGCOT010000004.1 GCA_017645365.1 Neisseriaceae bacterium | reverse complement strand
GGAAGTCAAACCGCCAGTAGATGTTGCAACGGCGGAAGCAGCGGCAGCAATAGGCGGTTTGGGAACGGATATCCTATCCAGCATCGCAGGCAGTGGTCGCAATTCACTTAAATCGGACGATGCCGCAATTCCATCCGCCATTGCCAGTGGCGATGTGGATTATATTTCTACTGCTTTAAATATCTCCCCTGCCGAAGCAAGAGCGTTGAGAGATGGTTTTAGTAATAAAAGAATACTCAACAATGGAGATGTTACAGTAGGAGGATATAAAAATATCTCACTTGATGTGGAAAAAGGCGGTTCAGGCAAAGTAAATATTCATTTGCAAGTTGATGGCAAAAAGTATTTTTACGATAGTAAAACAGGAACTTACACCAGTAAAGATGGTGCGAGTTTACCTAGTTCAATAGCAAAAAATCCAAAGATACAGATTGCTACAAAAAAAGCACGAGAATATGGCAAAAAAATACAAGGAAAATAAAATGGGAGCAAATGAATATGTTGTAAAAAACGAAAATCTCAAACAAACTGAAATAACCTTCAGTAATTTTGAACTCCCTAAAACCGCTGTAATAGATTTTGCATATGCGAATTACAGCGGTAGTTTTATTAAGATGATTTTTTTGGGAGAGATTGATAATGATTTTAGAGCTCTTATTGTAATTATAGATACTATTGATGAATACGATGATGTGGAACTTTGGAACATTGATTTAGGTTTATCTAAATTAGACACTGAATTTTCTTTTGGTGTTTTTGATATAACGAACCGAATTCCTAAAGCAAAAACCGCTTATTTATTAAAATTAGATCAAAACAAAATACTACACATTACATTGGAAAGTATTTCTGATGATCGATTTAATGGCGGATATTTTGCCAAAGGGAAATTGATAGGCACTAATTCAGATGACTTTAAATTTATTGGTGTTACAGGAGATATAAAAAACGAAGTGTTGATCAGTTCATTAAATTTAAATGAATTGATTGTTTCGCTGCCTGAATTATCCGAAGAAAATTATTTTCATATCCGTGAATTTATTGAAATATAAGCAAGCCAGCATATCGTGGGCACTTGTTGCCCACGCGTTTTTCAGGCACCCTGAAAACCTAATAACGGCTACGACGGCGAGCAAGGTGGTGGGCATGCTGAACCCATTGGTGGACGAGATTATTTTTATTACAGCGTTTCAGGGAAAGTTCATTCAGTAGATATTCAGCCATTAAACATTCCCAAAAAAGTAAACGACATTGTCAATCGTGTTAAAGATGGGTATGATTCAGGGTCTTACGCAGACGGCAGGTTTTACATAGCGGAAACTCTAAATTTTCGTCCTTTTTATTTTTCCAAACGCTTGCCAACGGTTTTTAGAAAACCTCGCATGATGTCGATTTCTTCTCGCTCAATTCCTGCACGCTCGAATAGTAAAGACAATCGCCGCATTAAACGCTCTTGATTGCGGCGTTCAAAAAAACCGACTTCTTGCATAATTTGGGCAAAATGTCCAATTAATCCATCAATTTCCACATGGGGAACTGGGTTGTGGCTTTGTATCAAGTGCGTCATCGGCATATCGATATGCGAAAAAATCTCATAACTGACCACTTGAACCGCCTGTGCTAAATTCAAGGAAAAATAATCAGGATTGCCGTTAATTGTCATCAAACGATTGCACTGCATGACTTCATCAATACTCAAACCAAAACGCTCATTGCCAAAAATTAAAGCCACATGATTTTTTTGATGTGCCATTTGCAATATTTCAGGGGCTAATTGGCGTGGCGTCTGCGGATTGACGCTGATTTCCCGTCTGCGAGAGGTAAGGGCACAAGAAATAACAGTGTCAGACAATGCTTCTTTTAAAGTATCGACAATGCGTGCATTTTCCAAAACATCTTTTGCACCAGAAGATAAAACAAAACTTTCTTCAGGCAGCCTGAAAGGTTGATTTTCCTGAAAAACTGGTGGTTGCGGTGTCATCGGCGTGGCGATCAGTTGCGGTGCAACTATGGTCATTTGCGTTAATCCCATAGTTTTCATGGCACGCGCAGCAGAACCAATATTCGCAGGATGTGATGGACGACATAAAACAACATGGATATAAGGTAAATAATCCATTAAAGCAGGTTTGATTGGCGGTATGGACATGAATTTATCGGTATAATAAGCAAACTGTAAATTGTAAAGATTTTATCTGGATATCGTCAAAATTTTCAGCTTGCCTTAATCAATAAAGCAAGCTGAAACGCTTAAATTTGATGAGTAGTCAATCAATTCAATGGAAATGGAAATACCATGTCGCCTTTTTTAAATATTGCTTTTCGTGCCGCTCGTGAAGCGGGTAATTTGATGTTGCGTTCTTTTAAAAATTTGGACAGCATTCGTGTGGAACGCAAAGCTGCTAATGATTTTGTTACGGAAATTGATCGACAATCCGAGCGTATTTTGATTGAGCAAATTTTAACCGCCTATCCGCATCATGTGATTCGTGCCGAAGAGGGCGGTTATTATGCGACTCAAAAAACTGCTTCTGGCGAACTTGCCATTCAACAGATTGACACGCCTCAAAAAGCACCAACACATGAATGGATTATCGATCCATTAGACGGTACCACCAATTATTTGCATGGTCTGCCTCATTATGCCATTTCTGTTGCTTTACGCCAGAGAGGTGTTTTGACCAATGCTTTGGTTTTTGCTCCTGAACTCAACGATTTATACACTGCCGAAAAAGACAACGGTGCTACTTTAAACAATCGCCGCATCCGTGTTGCCAAAACAACGCGTCTTGAAGAAAGTTTGATTGCCACAGGTTTTCCAGTGGTGGATCACAGCGTTGATGATGCATATTTGGCTATTTTGAAAGATGTCATCAATCAAACTGCTGGTGCTCGCCGTTATGGTTCTGCGGCTTTGGATTTGTGTTATGTCGCCGATGGTCATTTTGATGGCTTTTTTGAATTTAATCTAAAAGCATGGGATATTGCCGCAGGGGCCTTGATTGTTAAAGAATCTGGCGGATATGTTTCTGATTTTCTTGGAGAAGAAGATTATTTAACAACGGGGAATATTTGTGCAGGTAATGCTCAAATTCACGGTTTTTTATTAAAAATCATTCAAGAACAACTTAAAAATGATGATTTAACAGATTCGGCAGCCTGAAAATAATCGTTATCAAAGGCAGGTCAAATGGATTTGAATACGCAGCAAATTTTGCATATTTCATCAGATGCCATGATTTCAAAGTTGAAAAAACTGCATCTGGAAAATTTGTGGGATTTTGTGATGCACTTGCCTTTGCGTTACGAAGACAATACGCATCTAACACCATTGTCGGATTTGCGTGTGGGCGAAAGAGTTTTGGTGGAAGCCACAGTAACACATCAGGAAATACAAAATCGTCCACGCCGTCAGTTGATTGCTTCTTTGAGTGATTCGTCCCATCACACATTGTTTATTCGTTTTTTGCATATTTATCCCAATCATTTGAAATTACTCGCCACAGGCAATCGCTTGCGTGTGGCAGGAGAGGTGCGACAAGGTTTTTATGGCTTTGAAATGGTTCATCCAACGGTGCATCTTGCTGATGGGGCTGCGTTGGCGGAACATTTAACGCCTGTTTATCCCACAGTGGCGGGCGTTCATCAAAATCATTTACGGCGTTATATTCAATATGCATTGGAGCAGGTTGAGCTGACGGATACGCTGCCTGAAAACCTATTGCAATCATTAAAACTGCCATCGTTTGCCGATACGGTGCAGTTTTTGCACGCACCACCTCCTGAATACTCATTAAAACAACTCAATAACGGTGCTTTGCCTGCGTGGCAACGCTTGAAATTTGATGAATTATTGGCACAGCAACTTTCCATGCAGTTAGCAAGAAATGAGCGGGCAGGGCAGAGTACTGTTGCTTTAAAAGGCAATGGCAAACTGATAACAGCATTAGAAAAACAACTGCCGTTTGCTTTGACCAATGCTCAAAAAAAATCTTTGCATGAAATTCGTCAGGATTTATCTCAATCACATCCCATGCATCGTTTATTGCAAGGTGATGTGGGTTCAGGAAAAACAATCGTTGCCGCAATGGCAGCGTTGATTGCGGTGGAATCAGGTTTTCAGGTTGCCTTAATGGCTCCCACAGAAATTTTAGCTGAACAGCATTTTGCGAAATTACAGCAATGGCTTACTCCGTTGAATATTCGCATTGCCCATCTTTCAGGCAGCCTGAAAAAGAAAGAAAAAGATCAAATTAAATCCATCATTGCATCAGGCGAAGCACAAATTGCCGTAGGTACCCACGCTTTATTTCAAAAAGATGTGATATTCAATCAATTAGGTTTGGTGATTGTTGATGAGCAACATCGCTTTGGCGTGGCACAACGCTTGGCGTTGAAAAATAAAGGACATTATGTGCATCAACTGATGATGTCTGCTACACCCATTCCACGCTCATTGGCGATGGGTTTTTTTGCGGATTTGGATATTTCCATTATTGATGAATTGCCACCAGGTCGTCAGCCGATTGAAACCAAGCTGATTCGCAATGAACGCCGTCCAGCTGTGGAGCAATTTGTGCGGCGGACGGTGTCAGAAGGCAAACAGGCTTATTGGGTTTGTCCTTTGATTGAAGAATCGGAAACCTTGCAGTTGAAAACGGCTACCGAAACTTATGAAAATCTTGTTCACACCTTTCCAGATTTAAAAATTGGCTTGGTTCATGGTCGCATGAAACCTGCGGAAAAAAATGAAGTGATGGCACAATTTCTTTCAGGCTGCCTGAATATTTTGGTTGCGACTACGGTGATTGAAGTAGGGGTTGATGTCCCTAATGCGGTATTGATGGTGATTGAACACGCCGAACGCATGGGCTTATCACAACTGCATCAACTGCGTGGTCGAGTCGGACGAGGCGGTGGAGAAAGTACCTGCATTCTTTTGTTTGATAACGATAAATTGACTGAAATTGCCAAATCTCGTTTAAAAATCATTTATGAAAATACCGATGGTTTTGAAATTGCTCGATTGGATTTAAACTTGCGTGGTCCTGGCGAATTTTTAGGTGCTCGGCAAAGTGGCGTGCCATTATTGCGTTTTGCCAATTTTCAAGAAGATATTCATTTATTGGAACACGCCCAAAAAATTGCTACGCAAATGATTGAACAGAATCTTCCCCATGTAGAACAACATCTTAACCGCTGGTTGCCGCAAAGGGATTCTTATTTAGGCGTTTGATGATTCATCATGCCAAGGGGCAGCCTGAAACAATAACAACATTCCAGGTATCGCCAACGCAAAACATACCCAAAAGAATAAGGTATATCCTAAACTGGCAATTAAAAATCCTGTGGAAGCATTGACTACTGTTCTGGGAACAGCCGCCAATGCTGAAAGTAAGGCAAATTGCGTTGCAGTGTAAGCGGGATTGGTTTCTCGTGCGATAAACGCTACAAATGCCGCCGTACCTAATCCAACACCAAATGCTTCAACCGCAATCACAATCGCCAACATGGTTAAATGCCATTGATGAACACCCTGTACTGAAAATAAATAATGAAATGAGATAAAACCATTTTGCCAAAATGCTTGCTGACAAAATGCAGGCGAGGTAATGGCAAACGGTCCTTGTGCCGCAAACCAAGCAAAACCCAAAATCGCCAAAGCCTGAATCACACCAAAAATCCACAAGGCTTTGTTAATCCCTAATCGTAACATCCAAATGCCACCGATAATGCCTGCGATAATCGCTGGGAAAAGCCCTGCTGTTTTGGCAATAATACCAATATTTTCATTGCTAAATCCCATATCTAAATAAAATGGTGAAGCCAATGCAGTCGCCATGCTGTCGCCTAATTTATAAAGAAAAATGAAACCTAAAACCAATAAACCATGAGTAATACCTTTTCGCGTAAAAAATTCACGAAAAGGTAAAACAACAGTTTGTTGCAATGTTTTGGGTGTTGATGGCGGTAAATCAGGTTCTTTAACGATTAAAGTGGTGATGATGCCAGGTAGCATGAATAAAGCAGTAATCCAAAATACCGATTGCCATGACCAGTAAGCACTTAAAATCAAAGACAAAGAACCTGGAATTAAAGACGAAATGCGATAAGCATTCACATGAATGGAATTGCCTAAACCTAATTCTCGGTCGGATAAAATTTCTCGCCGAAAAGCATCAATCACAATATCTTGTGTGGCAGAAAAAAACGCCAAACATACACTAATGCCCATCACAAAATAAATATCCTGTTGCGGTTTAAAATAACCGTAACACACCATGGTGATGAGTAAAAATATCTGTGTTAGCAACAACCAACCACGCCGCCGACCTAAAATAGGTAAAGAAAAACCATCTAAAAAAGGAGCCCACAAAAATTTAAGCGTGTAAGGCAGTTGAATCAAAGACATTAAGCCAATGGTTTTTAAATCAATATTTTCAGTTTTCAACCAAACAGGAATGAGATTTAAAATAAAATACAAAGGTAAACCAGACGAAAACCCTGTAAAAATACAAATCAGTAGTTTTCGCCCCATGTTCCATCGGTGTATTCGTTTGGTCATATTGGACTCATTAGAAGAAATGAAAAAAGTGTTCAGTCATCATAAGACAGAACACTTTTTTGATAAGCTTAATTAACGCAACTCACGCCACAGACGATTGAGAATTTCCTTTTCGTCTTTTTGTTGATACGCCGAACCATCTGCGTTGTGTAAGGTGATGATGTCTTGTTCCGCAGATTGATTTTGAATTTTCACCAAGATGGTTGGAAGTGGTTTGGGTGTTTCTTTGTTTTTGAACCAACGCGTGAGTAAGCCTGGTTTTTTATTGCTGACGGTTTCATTTTCACTGGCAGGCTGAACAGTATAGATGTCGTGAGCAAAGTTTTGTACCGTCAAACCAACACGATCCAATGCTAAACCTAAACGATGCACATTGCGAGAATGGCTTCCCGATAAACTTAAATGATGTTGTTCTAATACTGCTAATTGAGTGCTTTGTTTTTGATTTTGCGTTTTTTCCAATTCTTGTTGGATTTCATCTTGATCAGCCCCTAAACGCATCATAAAACGAGCCAATAAAGCAGCCTCTAAATTGGGATCATTTTCGCGTGGAATCCAGCGAGAAGTGCTTTTGTCTTTGCCCACCAAAACTTCTTCCATGCCTTGATGGGTAAAATTAACAGAAACACCATTGTTTTGGGTTCGTTCCATACGCACCAAAAAACGATCGCGATAAGCAGAAGAATAAACGCCTCCCAAACCAACTTTTTTCAAAAAACTGCGGATAAAATCATTGGGAATCATGGCACGATTTTCTGCCCATTGTGTTTGCATAAAGCCTGTTTCAGGATTTTCGCTTTCAATGATAAAGCCATTTTCTTGCCAAAACGCTTTCAACAAAGGCCAAATTTCTGCTGGTTGTTTTTCGTCAATCGCTAACCAACGCAAAGAGCCTTCTCGTTCAATGTGCATATTTTCTACGCTGGGCAGAACCGTTGCATTGCGTACGGATTTGTCTTTTTCTTTGTTTTCTAATTCACTGGCACGAACCGCACCAGAGCCCGCAGGCAAAGCAAAACGATCGTTTTGAATTAAACCTGTTAAATCTGGTGGAACAATCAAGCTTTCCCCCGCTTTTTTAGCACCTGCGGTGTGGTAATCAATTTCAGGCTGCTTGTCTGATGAACAAGCAGTTAAGGCAAAAATCAATAAAGAAACGGCATAATATTTTTTCATTTGAAAATACCTAAATTAAATGTTGATTCCAGCAGCCATCATAGCGGCACGCACTTTTTGTTGCCCATTTTCTGTGAGTTCTGTAATGGGAAGACGCGAAAAATCGCCACACAAACCTAATTGTTTCAATGCCCATTTGGTTGGGGCAGGGGAAGGCTCACAGAAAAGATCTTTATGTAAATCTTGCAATTTGTCGTTTAATTGACGGGCAGCCTGAATTTCACCATTGATGGCATGGCGACACATTTGGGAAAACATCTTGGGTGCAACATTGCCACAAACTGTAATGACACCATGACCACCTGACAGTAAAAACGCCATAGCCGATGAATCATCACCAGAATAAACAGCAAAGTTTTCAGGGAGCCTTTTGAATAAATCGCAAGCACGCCCCAAATTGCCTGTGGCGTCTTTGACTCCAACAATACCATCAATGGAAGACAAACGAACTACTGTGTCATTGCTCATGTCGGCGACCGTGCGGCTTGGCACATTGTAAAGAATCATGGGAATATCTACGGATTCTGCAATCGTGCGAAAATGACGATAAATTCCTTCTTGGGAAGGTTTGTTGTAATACGGAACAACAGAAAGTGTATAGTCTGCACCAATTTGTGCAGCGTAACGAGATAATTCAACGGCTTCGGCGGTATTATTTGCCCCTGTACCAGCAATCACAGGAATTCGTCCTGCAACATGTTTGATTGTGGTTTCAATCACATGACAATGCTCTTCAATCGAAAGCGTAGCGGATTCGCCCGTTGTTCCCACAGAAACAATGGCATCGGTTCCTTCCTGAATGTGCCAATCAATCAATTTTTTGAGTGCCACTTCGTCTAAACGACCATCATCTTGCATGGGCGTAACCAGTGCAACCAAACTACCTGTCAGCATATTTATTGTCCTATTAAAATAGTGAGCGATAATGTTTCAAAACCGTTCATTGTAACTTATTTTTATGCTTTCAGAAACCCTGAAAAAACTGGCATTTGTGGCACATTTTTTACAACTTCAAGAACTGTACACAATATCAACCAGTTTTTTCAGGTTGCCTGTATAGAATGTTAAGCAAAACTGAAAAATAAAGGTTACAATGACCTTTCCGATTTTTTCATTCAATTTAAGGAGGTTCAAAATGGGATTGTTGTCATTTGTTGCCAATGCGGGCAAAAAATTGTTGGGTCGTGGTAAAGATGAAGAAAACATCAAAACCGAAATTACTCAAAGTTTTAGTTCACCTGCACAAGTAGAAAATCTTGAAGTGAAAGTTGAGGGTGATACTGTGAAAATCACAGGAGAAGCCACTCCCGAAACTTTGGAAAAGGCAGCCTTAATTGCAGGTAATGTGGAAGGCATTAAAAATGTAGAAATCGAAGGCGTGCGTGAAGATGCTGATGAGCATTACTACACCATTGTGAAAGGTGATAATTTATCTAAAATTGCCAAGAAATTTTATGGTGATCCCAATCAGTACAATAAGATTTTCGAGGCCAATAGGGAAGTCATTAAAGACCCTAATTTAATTTATCCAGGTCAAAAAATTCGTATTCCACAATAATGGATTGTGGGTTTTAAAAAAATCGCAAAGTTTTCGGACTTTGCGATTTTTATCATCGTTGGCAGTTTTCAGAAACTAATGCAAAACTGGCATTTGTCGCACATTTCTTCGTTGTGCTACTACAATTTTGAACTGTACTTCTATCCAGCAGTTTTGCAGTTTTTTCAGGCTGCCTGAATTATTTGAACAGGACAATAATATGATTTTTGACCGTTTAGAACATTTAACCGCTTATGGTGCAATGATTCCAGCTTTATCCGAGATACACGCCATTTTGAATACTCAAAATTTGAAGCAATTATCAGCAGGCAGACATGAGATTCGTGATGGTTTGTATTTTAATATTGATGATTACACTACATCTTTAACGCTTAAACCGTTTGAAGTGCATCATCTTTACGCTGATGTTCAAATGATGCTGATGGGCGAAGAGCAACATCAAATTGCCGACCGTAATGCAGCCCCATCAAATTCGTTTAATGAAAGCCGCGACATTGCGTTTTTTCAAGCCAGTCCAATAGCAACATTTCATGCGACCCCTGAACATTTTCTGCTTTATCTGCCCTATGAACCCCACCGCAGTCAAATAGCTATTCATCAAGAACAAAAGGTGCGTAAAGTAGTATTTAAAATACGCATGGGTGATCAGTAGTTGATGTGAATTCTAAAAACTAATTTCAGGCTACGGTTGTCAATACAGTTTTGATTGTTGATGATAGTTGATTGTATTCTGTGAAATAGTTTTACAGGCAACCTGAAACGAAGTTCGGCGAAAGCCAAAATTTTTCAGGTTGCCTGTTTTTATATTTAATCGATGATGACAAGCATTGCTTATTAACGCTCTTGCATGGCTTGTTTCATACGCGTAATGGGTTTGATGAGGTATTGAAACACGGTTTTTTCACCTGTTTTAATGTCTACCGTTGCCACCATACCTGGAATAATTTCTAATGGTTTGCCGTTTTTATCGGTTAAGCCCTTACCGTCTGTTTGCACCAATACGCGATAATAAGATTGATTGGGGTCTAAATTAAACTCACCCGTGCGTTTAACATCTCGCAAACTATCTGGACTGAGCAAGGTTACTTTGCCGTCTAAACCGCCGTAAATGGCATAATCATATGCACTGAGTTTGACTAATGCAGGTTGTCCAGGTCGAATAAAGGCAACATCTTGCGGACGAATATAGGCTTCAACCAATAATTTATCGTCTAATGGCACAATTTCCATAATGTCCTGACCTGCGGAAACCACGCCACCAACGGTATTGATGCGAATGTTTTTAACGACTCCACGCATTGGAGCACGCATAAGAGCACGCTCAACGGGGTCAGCACGCTGTGCCATGTTTTCTTTGGCTTGTGCCAAGTCTGCTTCTACACGAATGAGTTCGTTATTGGCATCTGTGGCATATTTATTGTCTCTTTCTGCAATTTGCAACGCCAAATCACTGGATTGACGCCGCATACGCAATAATTCTACTTCGGACATTACCCCTTGTTTGACCATTGGTGCGGTGATGTTGATTTCTTTATCCAATAAGGCTTTGCTGTTTCTTAAACTGGCAACTGCTTCGTGTAATTGACGCAAACGGGCTTTATAAGCCGCTGTTTCGCGTTTGACCAATTCTTCATCCAAGCCTGCTGGAAAAGACAATGGAATTCCATACGCTTCGGATTTTAAGCGTGCCTGCATGGCTTCCAAGTTTTTCACTTTTGCTTCACTTTCGCGGAAAATGGCAGAACTTCGTGTGTCGTCCAATTTGAGAAGAATTTGGTCTTTTTCAACGATGTCCCCTTCTTTCACCAGCATTTCTGTGATGACGCCAGGATCTAAACTTTGAATGACTTGCTCACGAGAACTGGGAATAACACTTCCTTGTCCGCGTGTTACTTCTTCTAATGGACTGAAATATGCCCAAATGACAAAAATAACCAAAAAGGCGAATAGTAAAGTAATTGCCCAATATAATCCCTTGTGCTTTTCATGTTGCAAAGCAGCGTTTAAATCGTTAATCAGGTGTAAGTCATTTTTGCTGACATTTTCCTGTGGTGTATTCGGTTGAGAAGGTGTGTTATTCATGGCTTTCTCTTTATTACGATTGTACTGATTGTTGTTGTGCTTGTTGTTGTGCTTGTTGTGCAGCGATCATTTTTTGTTTTTGCTCTTGTGCAATAGCATCATTTTCAACAAGTTTTTTCAAAACGGCATCACGAGGACCGTGCATAACCACACGCCCTTCATCGACCACCACAATGCGATCCACAATTTGCAACACTTGCGGACGATGGGTTACCACCACCAAAGTGCGATGGCGACACCATTGTGCCAATGCTTGCAATACTTGAATTTCTGAATTTTGATCCAAACCTGTTGTGGGTTCGTCTAATAAAACTACTCGCGGATCACGCAAGGTTAAGCGTGCCAATGCAATGATTTGTTTTTGACCGCCAGATAAACCCATGCCATCTTCACCCAAAGGCATATCTAAACCACGCGGATGATTGCGGATAATGCGATCCAAACCAAAGCGGCGTAAGGCGTCAATCAAAACTTGGTCGCCAGAGAAATTGTCCATGCGTGCCAACTCTAAATTTTCACGCAGTGTTCCCAAGAATAAACGCGGACTTTGTCCTAACAAGGCAACCTGATTTCTCATGAAGTTTGGATCAATTTGGCGAATGTCGATGTTGTCTAATGTAACATTGCCCGATTTAGCTTCATAAATCCCTGATGCCAATTTGAGCAAGGTGGATTTACCTGAACCAATTCGTCCAATAATGGCAACTTTTTCCCCTGCTTTGATGCTCAAATTGATGTCTTTTAATACGGCTGGTCCATCTTGTTGATATTTAAAGCCTACATTGCTGAATTGAATATGTCCCAAAACAGGATTTAAGGTGATGTAATTACGACTGGTGTCGCGGTCTATTTTACGCTCAATAATGCCTTGAACGCCCTTAAATGCTAAAACTGCTTGTTGATAACGCGTTGCTAAACCTGCGATTTGTGCCAATGGTGCCAATGCACGACCAGACAAAATAACCGATGCAATCAATGCACCCATAGTGATTTTAGAGTCTGGATTGGGACTGTGGATTAAATAGGTACCGACCAATACCAAAAACACGGTATTTAACTGCTGCATGCAGGTGGAAAAATTCACTACTAAATTGCTCAAATCTTTCACTTTAATGGATGAAGCCGATGTTTTGGCGGTGTAGGCATCCCAGCGTTGTTGTGCCCATGTATTGGCATTGTTGGTTTTTAAGGTTTCAATCCCTTCGATGGCCTCAACTGCTAACCCTTGTCGTTGGGATGATTCTCGCATGGATTCGTTGATGTATTTAGACAAACGAGGTTGCACTAAAAAGCCCATCAAAATGACTAATGGAATGATGGTCAATGGTACTAATGCTAATTTCCCGCCTACCAATGCAATCACGGTAACGAATAACAATACGAATGGCAAATCGACCAAAACCAGCAAACTGGCGGAAGTCATAAAGTCGCGTACTGATTCAAAATCACGCAGATTGTTGGCATAAGAACCTGCTGATGCGGGGCGTTGTTCCATATCTAATGCCATCACACGGCGGAATAGTGCTGAACTGATGATTAAATCCGCTTTTTTACCTGCAATGTCTGTTAAATGAGCACGAATCATTTTGGCCATAAATTCAAAACCGATGGCAATTACCACGCCAATACTCAATACCCATAAGGTTTGATAAGCCTGATTGGGAATGACGCGGTCGTAAACATTCATCACATACAAGGAACTGACCAAAGCTAAAAAGTTGATGACAAAAGTTGCCAAAATGACTTGATAATAATAAGAGCGGAATCGCCAAATCACTTTCCAGAACCACGCTTTGGGCATTTCGTATTCAGGCAATTCTGAACGAACATCAGATGCCATGCGTGGTTTGATAAACCATGCGTAACCTAAATACAAAGCGTTGAGTTCTGCGGCGTTTTTGACTTGCTCCAATCCATCGTTTTGACGAATATGATAAATGCGTTGATCGCCACTGCCTTCAATTTTGGTAATCACTGCGGCTTGTTCGTCTTTCAAAATGACCAATACAGGAACGGCTAACGATGGAATGTCTTCCAACGGGCGTTGAGATAGGGTGTTGTCAAAACCGTGTGTTCGCAGAATTTCGCTCAATGAATGGAAATCCAAGCCCCCTTGTGGCGTATGAATACTTTGTGAAGTTAACGCCGTGCTTGGTACAGGCTGCCCCAATAATTGGGTTAAATAAGAAATATGTTCAATAATGGCTTTCATGTTTTTCTCTTTTATTATTTCAGGCTGCCTTTCAGGCTGCCTGAAACAAGTTCTTCAAATTTATTTTTTAGATTCTGTAACTGTGGTTTCTTGATAATAGCGTTTGTCTCTTTTTTCATCGATAGGGACATCAGCCCATGCCGCAATGCCGTGTTGTGCGTGTAAATAACTTAACGCTGCTGCACGGAAATCGTTATGAGAGGAAACGACCGCCAGTTCAACGCTGGATAAATCGCTGTATGCATCCAGTAAAGTAATCAAAGTTTGTCGAGCAATTTTAAATTGTAGTTCATACATACGCACTACTTCACGGTTGGATTCTACTTGTTCCATGCTAATTTTAATGCGTTCTCGACTTTGTTCCATTTGTTGTTTGGCGGTGCGACTGCGTTCGCTAATATCGCGTGAAACTTGATCCAAGCGAGATTTTGCGGCCACTACTTCTTGTGCGGTGGCGGCAACTTCATAATTGGTAGAACGATTTAAAATATCCCAAGAGGCGGTCAAATAAACCTGTTTGGAATCACGGTCTGCCGATGCTACCAAATTCAGTGCAGGCAATAAACGCCCTTTGGAAGATTTTAAATTGGCTTCGGCAGATTGTAATTCTGCGTTTTGTGCCATGTAAGTGGGATGCAAAACATCATCAGCACGGCGGTGCGACAAAATGCGTGCCATGTCGCCCACTGGAAAAGGATCTTGCAGATGTTCTGCTTTCATGGCACGACCTGTGTATTTTTCCAAACGCGATAAAGAAGTTTCTAACTGCGTTTGATAAGTGGCGATGGTTTGGCGAGTTTGTACTTCGCGGGCACGCCCTTGTACCCATTCCGAGCGGCGTCCTGGATCGTTGGCAACGATGATGTCTAAATCGTGCATGATTTTTTTGTGTCGTTCTAAACTGTCTTCCAACACTTTTAAGGCATCACGATAATATAGGGCGTTAAGGTATTCCATGCCGATGGTATTACCCAATTCTTCACGCGTTTCGTAGTATTTGTAATAGAAATAGCGTTCTTTTGCTTTATCGCGTTTGGCTTGATTGTTAATCGCACCCCACGACCACAGGTTTAGAGTGGATTGTACGGCAGGATTAAATCTTTTATCTTTTTCGTTGTTGGGATTATCGTAATCCGTAGAAAGTGGCTGATTGCCACTGACAGTTACGGTTGGATAATGCAAAGCAAAAGAACCGTCTGCGGTGCTTTGAGCGGCCTGCTCATTCGCCCATGCTTCCAAAACTGCGGGGTCATCAATCAAACTTTTTTGCAAAATGCTTTGCAAAGCATTGATGCCGTAATGGCGACCACGCGTTGCTTGGACAGATGAATCCAATGCCAAAACTTTCGCAGGACCATCTGCTGAATGTGGTAATGCAGTAGTGAAATCTGATGCCTTGACCACTTTGGGTTTTTCGCTGTCTGTAACAGTGTTTTCTTTGGATTGAGCGATAGCATCTTGACGCACAGGCGTTTTCAGGTTGCTTGGTGTAGAAGTATTTTCAGCCGTTTTCAGGTTGCCTGTATTGGCATTTTGTGTTTGTCGAGCACGCAACTGATTTAAGGCTGCGACAGATTGTGCAGGGGCAGTTGTCGTGCTTGCAGAATCTTTCTGTTTGCTTGGTGTAGCAATGTTTTCTGCTGTTTTCAGGTTGCCTTTTGTGTTGTCAGCTTGCAAAGCTTGTTGCCATGTTTGCCTTGCACGCAATGCTGTCATCGCTGTAACTGATGGTTCAGGCGGCGTGTTTGAAGCATCTTTCGGGCTGCTTGGTGTAGAAGTATTTTCAGCCGTTTTCAGTTTGCCCGTTGATGGGTTTGTTTGCAAAGCCTGTGTTTGTCGATTTCGCAGTTGATTCATGGCTGCGACTGATTGAGCAGGTGGATTGCTTGGTGCATCTTTCAGGCTGCCTGAATGAGCTGCAACAGGAGTTAATTCTTCCGCAGTTTGTTCGGTTTCTGATGATTTTTTTAGTAAACTTTTAGCACGAGCCAGTGCTTGAGAAAAAATGCCTTGTCTTTGTGTGGGAGCAGGATTTTCTGCAACCATTTCCGCACTTGGGGTAGAAGTTTTTGTTTTAGGCGAAATTGGTTGTTGTTTTTGGTTAGCAAGTGTTTTTTGCGGAACAACAGGAGAAACTGTGGGTTTTGTATTTTTCGCTGGTGCTTGTTTTTCCTGAACAACAGGTTCAGGCTTGGCAATAGGAATGACTCGTACTGGCGTTAAAGGTTGAGCGTGAACCTCTGCCGTTGGTGTTTTTGTTGTCAGTGGTTTTACTTCCACCGCATTAGGTTGAGAAGCAGGTTTTAGTGGGGTAACTCGTACAGGCGTCAAAGGTTGCAGTTCAAGCGTTTGTGGGATTGAACGAATTGGGTTGACAGGCAACAACTCTGTTTCTTGTAAAATGCTTTGCGGTTGCGGTGCAATCGGCTTTAATTCCACAGGAAGTAATTCCTCCATTTCCTGTTTTGCATAGGCAGAAGCAGACAATAAAGACAATGCCAGCATGACCGCTATATAAGAATTTTTATGCGAAAAATACATTTGAAAATACACGCTATTTTTAAAATTAGAAAACGAATAATTATAATGTCTATTGTATAGTTTATACAATCAGAATTCGCCTAAACACTTACCAATGCCTTTTTAAAATTTTGACTTAAAGTACCTATTTCTTGTGGATTGTTTTCAATCGCTTGCACGAAGCGACTGCCAATCACCACTGCATCTGCATTGGGGGCAACCTGAATCACATCATCCACAGTTTTAATGCCAAAACCAATCGCCAATGGTAAGTCAGTCATTTGACGAATGTGGGCTAATTGTTGTTTGACTGCTACAACATCTAATGTTGCCGCTCCTGTTACGCCGTTTAAAGAAACGCAATAAATAAAACCTGATGCGTGTTGAACGATTTTTTGAATTCGTACATCGTTGGTTGTGGGGGCGATTAAGAAAATCATATCCAGCCCCTGTTTTTTCAGGCAGCCTGAAAGTGCTTCTGACATTTCTACTGGGCTATCTACCACCAAAACACCATCCGCACCCGATGAAGATGCCGCTTCTGCAAACGCTTGATAACCCATATGCAAAATGGGATTTAAATAACCCATCAAAACAATGGGCGTATGGGGGTTTTGCGTACGAAAGCGTTTCACTAAATGCAAAACATCTTGTAAAGATGTTCCGCGTTCAACCGACCGTTGTGATGCTCGTTGAATAATCACGCCATCTGCCATTGGGTCTGAAAAAGGAATACCCAGTTCAATTAAATCGGTTCCATGCGATGCCAACTCGTGCATGATGTTGAGCGTGCTGTCCAAATCAGGGTCGCCTGCCACAACATAGGAAATCAAGACTTTTTCGCCTTTGGCAAATAATTGTTGAATTCGACTCATGATGTTTTACTCCAAAGAAATACCTGCCAGTTTGGCAACGGTATTGATATCCTTATCGCCGCGTCCTGATAAATTGACCAAAATCACTTCATCTGGCTTCATTTGGGGTGCATTTTCCACTGCCCATGCCACCGCATGAGAACTTTCCAATGCAGGAATAATTCCTTCAAAACGACACAATAAATGAAAAGCATTCAGTGCTTGTTCGTCATTGACGGCAGTGTATTCTACGCGACCAATACTATGCAAATAAGCGTGTTCAGGACCAATACCAGGGTAATCCAATCCTGCGGAAACGGAATGAGTAGAAGCAATTTGACCGTTTTCATCTTGCAGAAAATAACTTTTGAAACCGTGCAAAACGCCAATCGGAGCCCCTGATGCGATGCGTGCGGCGTGTCGCAAAGGTTGATGAATACCTTCTCCACCTGCTTCTACGCCAATCAGTCGCGTTTGTTGTTCTTCGATATAAGGGGCAAACAAACCAATGGCATTGGAACCACCGCCTACGCAAGCGACTGCTACATCAGGCTGACGCCCAATGAGTTCTTGCATTTGTTGTTTGGATTCTTCTCCAATCACGCTTTGGAAGTCGCGTACCATTTCTGGATAGGGTTTAGGACCTGCCGCTGTACCGATGACATAAAAAGTATCATTGACGCAAGCCACCCATTATCGCAAGGCTTCATTCATGGCATCTTTCAGGGTGCATGAACCTGAATTTACTGCATGAACATCTGCTCCTAATAATTTCATACGAAAAACATTGGGCGATTGTCGTTTAATGTCTTCGCTGCCCATAAACACGGTGCAATTCATACCAAATAAAGCAGCAACAGTAGCAGAGGCAACCCCATGTTGTCCTGCTCCTGTTTCTGCAATGATGCGACTTTTCCCCATGCGGCGTGCCAGTAACGCTTGACCAATGGTATTGTTGATTTTATGTGCCCCAGTGTGATTTAAATCCTCTCGTTTGAGATAAATTTGAGCCCCACCCAAATGTTTGGAAAGTCTTTGAGCATAATAAACAGGCGATGGACGACCAACATAAAAACGCAAATACTTTTTAAATTCTTGCCAAAAAAGCGAATCATTTTTCGCTTGCAGATAGGCTTGATGAAGTTCTTCCAAAGCAGTCATCAATGTTTCAGAAACATAGATACCGCCAAATTCACCAAAAAAGCCATGTTCATCGGGAAGTGTTTGATGCGTCATGATTGTAAGTCCTTAAAAAAATATATTTTGGCTTTGCCTCATTGATTGCTTTGCAATCTTTAATTGCGTTCAAACCTTATTTTAACTTTGCCTTGTGGCTCGTAGAAATTGCGGTTTGTTTGCACTGCGTGCCAATACAAGCAGCCTGAAAAAATCAATAAAAAACCGCCTTAACACAAGGCGGCTCTTCGTATTCGGTAAACACACAAAAACCACCGCTATTGGAAGCAGTGCCAAGAGTATTCAATAAAAAGCATAGTAACTGTGTTCATGCCGTGCATTATCACGAATGAGTGTAAGAAATGTCAAGTCATGGCATTGATGATGAATGTGATAAGATGATTTTATTTGTCAGGAATACATTCAAAATGAAATGGATCGATACGCAATACATCGCCGAATCTTTATACGACAGGCACCCTGAAATCAATCCACGCACGATTAACTTTGTGAATTTGCGTCAGTGGGTGTTGGATTTAGACGACTTTCAAGACGACCCTAATCGCTGCAATGAAAAGATTTTAGAAGCCATTCAGCAAGCATGGATTGATGAGTCTGAATAAGCAATACCATTACGCAAGGCAAAACTTTTCATGCTTTCAGGCAGCCTGAAAAGCGTTTTTCAAGGTTTTTGGATTGATTGTTTTTTAAAATTTTCGTATGGCAAAACATTCTCCCTTTCATCGTAATCAAGTACGCATTATTGCAGGGACGCATCGTTCGCGGATGATTCATTTTCCTGCGGTTGATGGTTTGCGTCCTACTGCTGATATGGTTCGAGAAAAGATTTTTAATTGGTTAGGGCAAACTTTTTATGGCAAAACGGTGTTAGATTTGTTTTCAGGAAGTGGGGTTTTGGGGTTTGAAGCCGCCTCGCGCGGTGCTCAAAAGGTGGTGATGATTGAGAAAAATCATCAAATTTATACTGCTCTGAAACAAAATGTTTTGAATTTGAATCAAATATCCATTCAAAAAGATGATGCTTTCCATTTTTTAGCCAACAATAGCATCAAATTTGATTGTGTTTTTTTAGATCCGCCGTATGCATTTCATCAATGGGATATTTTGTGGCAAGCATTAGAACCGCATTTAAATCAGGATGCTATGATTTATGTGGAATCCGACCGCATTTTGGAGATTCCAGAAAATGGCTCTTTGCATAAGGCTGGGAAAAGTGGCATCAGTCATTTTGCGGTGTGGATTTATAAAAAAAGTACTGCGGAATAAGCACACGGTAGCCTGAAATATTGTTTTAGCTTCGCAGAAATTTCGGTTTGATTGATTTGTAATTTTTTTACTTTGTTTTGCTCGCAGAAACAGCTGCTTCTGCGAGCGAAACGAAGTTAAAACAAGGTTTATTTTTGACGAAGTCAAAAATTTTTATTTACGAAGTAAATAAAAGGTTTGCGTTAGCAAACAAGCCGAAGTTTAGGCGAAGCCAAAACAAGGTTTGTTTTGTAGATTTAACTTACCTACACAGCAGTATCATCTGTTTCGCCCGTGCGAATGCGAACCACATGTTCTAATGGGGTAACAAAAATCTTACCATCGCCTGTTTTGCCTGTATTGGCAACCTGAATAATGGTTTCAATGATTTTATCCACTTGGTCGTCTTGCACTGCAATATCAATGCGAATTTTGGGTAGAAAATCAACGGCGTATTCTGCTCCACGATAAATTTCTGTATGCCCTTTTTGACGACCAAAACCTTTGACTTCGGTAACAGTCATGCCTTGTACCCCAACATCTGACAAGGCTTCACGCACATCATCTAATTTGAACGGTTTAATGACCGCTGTAATCATTTTCATCGTTAATCCCCTTGATTAAAATGGTTGTTTGATTTCAGGTTGCCTGTTTACTGTTTTTTGGTATTCCAAGCGTTATCCAGTTGAGTTCCTGCGGATTGTAATTGGGTTTCCAATGTGTTTTGTAATGCTTCCGCAGCCTGATATTTTTCTTCCAAGTTTTTGACTTGCGTTTGCCAATAAGACACTTGGGAACGCGCGTTTTCTAAATCTTTACGCAGTTGTACGGTTTGTCCTTTTTGTGTGTTGTATTCTTTTAAAACTTGTTGATACGCCACTTGTGCACTGAGTAAATCATCTGCATAAGCACCACCAAAACTTACAGCGATAAGCAAAGAAAACAAGAACTTGTTCATAAAAAACTCCCAGTGATGAAATTGGAATAATCAAAGCCGTGCACAAGCAATTTGTTCAATGTGCTTGATAATCGACTGATTGCTTGGAATATCACGCAAAGTTTGTTCAGCCCAAGTTTCTGACGCCTGCCGAACGATTTGCTGATTTTTGTAAAAAACGGTGCGTTGCAAAACATATTGATGTTTTTGGCAATCAAACCGCCATGTGCTGATGATGTCTGTGTGCATGGGCACGCTGATGTCATCTGGAATGACGGTTTGATTAAAATGTGCTCGACTGGTAATAATAGCCCCGCCTGTTGCCGTACGCTGGCGAGAAGAACGATCCACAGAATAAACGCCACCATTAGCATCAGTCCCTATGTTTTCCCACGATTGTATGGGCAATACACCGCACGCAGATAAGAAACATAAAGAACACAATGCCAGTAATTTTTTCATATATTCTTCCTCAAATATCACTTTCAGGGTGCCTGAAAAATAGATTTCAGGCAGCCTGAAAACATAAAAATCATCAAAACAGTATAATTATAGTCGTTCCATTTCAAAATCTACCATTGTTGCCTTGCCGTATGATTGCTACTGTCTTCGTCTTCGTCGTCTTGGTATATTTTGGACTGAAACGACTATAAAAACCAAAGCGATTGAGAATTTTCCCAACCATGACTCATGAAAACATTCTTATTCAAGCACGGCAAATCTTACGAGAAGTATTTGGCTTTCAAGATTTTCGTGCCCAGCAAAGTGCGATTATAACGGCTTTATGCACAAGAAAAAATGTTTTGGCACTCATGCCCACAGGTGCGGGAAAATCTTTATGTTATCAAATACCTGCCCTGATGATGAATGGGTTGACTTTGGTCATTTCTCCGCTGATTGCTTTAATGGATGATCAAGTTGCCGCTTTGCGTTTGGCGGGAGTTTCGGCTGCGGCTTTACACAGCGGTAGAACGCCTGATGAAATTCGTCATATTGCTGAACAAATGCGTTCAGGCAGCCTGAAACTTTTGTATGTTGCTCCTGAACGAGCAGTGAGCGAACGCTTTTTATCTTTTTTGCAAGATATTCCTTTGTCTTTATTGGCGATTGATGAAGCCCATTGTGTCAGTCAATGGGGACATGATTTTCGTCCTGAATACAGGCAATTACATCAAATTTGGCAACGATTTCCGCATATTCGACGCATTGCCATGACCGCAACTGCCGATCAACAAACGCGTGAAGATATTATTCAGCGATTGGAATTGCACAATGCGGAAATGTTTATCAGCAGTTTTGACCGTCCTAATATTGATTATCAAGTGATTGAAAAAAATCACGCCAAAGAACAGTTGTTGCAATTTATTGAAGTACAAGGGAAAAATCAATGCGGTATTGTGTATTGTCATTCACGCAAACGAGTTGAGGAAATCGCCAAGTTTTTACAAGAACACCGTATCAACGCCTTGCCGTATCACGCAGGTTTGGAAACGGAAATTCGTAGCGAACATCAAAAAAGATTTTCTCGTGAAGACAATATCATTATGGTAGCAACAGTGGCTTTTGGTATGGGGATTGATAAACCTGATGTGCGTTTTGTTGCTCATATTGATTTACCTCGCAGCATCGAACATTTTTATCAGGAATCAGGAAGAGCAGGGCGAGATGGTCTGCCGTCAATCAGTTGGCTATGCTACGGTTTAAACGACATCATGCTGACGCGAGAACGAATTCTTTCCAGCAACATCGACAATGAACGCAAAAATATTGAATTAGGCAAACTGAATGACATGGTGGCTTTTTGCGAGCAATCTTCTTGTCGCAGGCAGTATTTATTACGCTATTTTGGCGAAGAAACAGAAGCATGTCATCATTGCGATAATTGTCGTCAACCGCCAGAACAATACGATGCCACCATTCATGTACAAAAACTACTTTCTGCGATTTGGCGAGTGGGGCAAAATCAAAATGCTACGGATATTATTGATATTTTGCGTGGAAAATCGCTTCATCATCGGGATTTGTCTGTTTTTGGAATTGGTGCAGATTTATCGGTGCGAGGATGGCGGTCAATTGTGCGTCAATGCTTTGCACAGGGGATTGTTCAAGTTCGTTCCCAATGGCAAACCTTGCAACTGACCGATTTGGCGGTGTCCATTTTAAAAAACAAAACGCCAGTGTCATTAAGGCATATTCGCCGCTACAAAGCAAAATCCCATTATACGGGTAATTTTTTAACCGAAAGACAAGAAAACTTGCGTCAAGCCTTGCGAGAATGGCGTTTAGAATATGCCAAAGATGCAGACATTCCTGCATTTGTGATTTTTAATGACCGCACATTGATGAACATTGTCGAAATGATGCCCACAACTTTTGGTGATTTAAGCGGCGTAGAAGGTTTGGGTGAGAAAAAAATCAACGATTTTGGTGAAGATATTCTTGCCATTTGTCGAAAAATAAGTAATAAGGCAGGCTGAAAGTATGGCAAAACATTTTTCAGGCTGCCTGAAATCAACTTGATCAAGCCTGAATGAATTTTAAAATAGCAGGTCGATAAGTTTTAATGTGCCCAATCATGAAATTGCGTAAAATAACGCATTTGTATTGTGTTCAAACAATACCAATGAGCATACAATTCAAGGAACCATCATGATTACTGTAACCACTTTGCAGAAAATGAAAGCCGCAGGCGAAAAAATTGCCATGTTAACCGCTTACGATGCTACTTTTGCATCGGTGATGGACGAAGCAGGCGTGGATATGATTTTAGTCGGTGATTCGCTTGGTATGGCAGTACAAGGTCGCTCATCAACCTTGCCAGTTACTTTGGACGATATGTGTTATCACACCAGTTGCGTTGCACGCGGTGCGAAAAATGCCATGATTGTGTCTGATTTTTCCTTTGGTAGTTTTCAACAAAGTAAAGAACAAGCTTTGGCATCGGCCCATCGTTTAATGGCATCAGGTGCTCATATGGTGAAATTAGAAGGTGGTGATTATATGGCGGAAACCACTTTCTTTTTGCAACAACGCGGTATTCCTGTTTGTGCTCATATTGGTTTAACACCGCAATCGGTGAATGTGTTTGGTGGTTTTAAAGTACAAGGAAAAACAGAATCTGCTGCTGCACAACTTTTAAAAGACGCCAAAGCACATGAAGAAGCAGGGGCATCTATTGTATTGATGGAATGCGTGCCATCAGCTTTGGCAGCAGAAGTAACGCGAAGTGTATCTTGTCCTACCATCGGTATTGGGGCAGGCGTAGACTGTGATGGTCAAGTTTTGGTGATGCACGATATGTTAGATGTCTTTCCAGGAAAGAAAGCCAAGTTTGTGAAAAACTTTATGCAAGGAAAAGACAGTATTCAGGCTGCCTTTAAAGCCTATGTGGAAGAAGTTAAAGCCAAAACATTTCCTGATGAAGCCCATAGTTTTACCAGTTAATGTGTCTATTCAAATCTAAACGGAAGGAAATATCATGAATCATGCTGCTGATATTGTTGTTGTTGGTGCAGGACCTGCGGGTTTGAGTTTTTGTCGAGCATTTGATGGTGTTGGTTTAAACATCATTGTCATTGAAAAACTGCCTGTGTCGGTTTTGGAAAATCCACCGTTTGATGCACGAGAAATTGCTTTGACGCATTTGTCCGTAGACATCATGCAAAAGCTCAATATTTGGCAGCATATTCCCGAAGATGACATTTTCCGCTTGCGTGATGCAAAAGTGATGGACGGGAAATCTCCTTATCAGTTGCATTTTCCACAACCTAAAAAAGCCCGTGGCGGAGAAACAGACCGTTTAGGTTATTTGGTACCCAATCATCGAATTCGTGAAGCGGCGTATTTAGCAGTTAAAGATATGCCGAATGTTACGATTTATGATGAGCAAAGCGTTGAAGATGTACATGTTGCAGACGATTATGTAACCGTCAGCATGGAAAACGGCGATACGGTTACGGCAAAATTATTGGTTTGTGCGGACAGTCGTTTTTCTACCATTCGTCAAAAAATGGGCATTCCAACGGATATGCACCAATTTGGTCGCACGGTGATTACTTTTCGCGTAACTCATACCAGAAGCAATGACCAAACCGCTTGCGAGCGTTTTCATTATGGTCGTACATTAGCGATTTTGCCTTTAACCGACACTATGTCGAATATGGTGATTACGATTGATAGCGATAAGGCAGAGAAAATTGAACAACTGACAGATGAAGAATTGGCACAAGATATTTACGCCGAAACCAATGGCGATTTGGGCGAGATTACGATTGCCAGCAGTCGCCACACTTATCCGCTGGTGGGGACGCACGCACGCCGTTTTTATGCCAAACGCACCGCGTTGATTGGCGATACTGCCGTAGGCATGCACCCTGTAACTGCACATGGTTTTAATTTGGGTTTAAAAAGTTTGGATATTTTGTCTCAACTGATTTTAAATGCGTATGCCAAAGGTCAGGATATTGGGCAGAAGTCCTTGTTAGAACAATACAACTTTAAACATATGCTGAACACACGCCCCATTTATCACGGCACTAACGCGGTGGTGAAATTATTCACCACAGAAACCGCACCAGCACACTTCTTGCGTTCAGCGGTTTTGCGAATCAGCAACAATTTGCCACCGTTGAAGAAAATCATTTCGCATCAATTAACGGGTTAAAGTTTTCAGGCTGCCTGTTTCATCAAGCGTATTGGGGAGCAAACGGATAAAACAATGACTTCAATGGCATTTAAATATCTTCACATGGCGTTTGTGTTGTTCAGCGTCCTTTTTCTGAATGGGCGTTATTTTTATCGAATGGTTTATCCGTATCGCAGTTTGCCGAAGGTGTATTGGTTAGCACAACGCGGTATAGACAGTTGTTTATTGCTGTCTGGTATTTTATTGATGGTATTGACCAAAGCCATTCCATTTGTGAATGCTCAATGGTTAGGGGTAAAACTGCTTTTGGTGATTTGCTATGTTTTATTTGGTATGCGTGCCATGAAAGCCAAAGCACGAGGAAAAGAATCTATTTTGGCTTATTGTTTATCCATGCTTTGTATTGTTACGATTGTCATCTTATCGAAATATCATATGGTTTTATGGCGATAAAGAATTATTTTAAGGTGATTTATGTCCATTGTATTTTTTTGCGGTCAAACTGCATTATCTGATTTTCGTATTCAACAATTAAAAAACCAGCAATCAGGAGAACCACAAACCGTTTTTTGGTATGCGGTTGATGCTCCATCTGGCTTATCGCAAGATGAAATTCAAAAACTGTCTTCATTATTGGAAGCAACTTTCAGGCAGCCTGAAAATATTCACGGCTTTTGGGTAACGCCACGCATTGGCACGGTATCTCCGTGGGCATCCAAAGCAACGGATATTGCTCATAATTGCGGATTGACTTCCATTCGCCGTATCGAACGCGTGATGGCGGTTACCTTTGCCACAGATGATGACATTGATTCTTGGATGCCATTGATGCACGACCGCATGACGCAATCGGTTTTGCGTGATTATCAAGACATCGAACAACTTTTCAGGCAGCCTGAATCCACTTCTTTTCAAACGGTGGACATTTTAAACGGTGGCAAAGAGGCACTAATCAAAGCCAATCAAACATTGGGCTTGGCATTGTCGCCTGATGAAATGGATTATTTGCTTGATAACTATCAACAATTACAACGCAATCCGTCCGATGTTGAATTGATGATGTTTGCACAGGCGAATTCAGAACATTGTCGTCATAAAATTTTCAATGCTGATTTTATTCTCAATGGACAAAAGCAAGAGCATTCTTTGTTTGGCATGATTCGCCAGACCCATCAAGCCCATCCGCAAGGGACGATTGTGGCGTATAAGGACAATTCTTCTATTATTGAAGGGGCGGATATTGGGCGTTTTTATCCTGATTCAGGCAGCCTGAAATATGATTTTCATTCAGAAACAACCCATATTTTGATGAAAGTGGAAACCCACAATCATCCCACAGCGATTGCTCCATTTGCAGGGGCGGCAACGGGTTCTGGTGGAGAAATTCGTGATGAAGGAGCAACAGGGCGAGGGGCTCGTCCCAAAGCGGGTTTAACAGGATTTACGGTATCTAATTTGTATTTGCCTGATGCCATTCAATCTTGGGAGTATTATCGTTCCACCAGTACGCAATATGGGCACCCTGAACGCAATGCTTCTGCTTTGCAAATCATGATTGACGGTCCGATAGGCGGGGCTGCGTTTAATAATGAATTTGGTCGTCCGAATTTGGCAGGTTATTTTCGTACATTTGAAGAAATGTTCAATGGGCAAATGTATGGTTTTCATAAGCCCATTATGATTGCAGGCGGTATGGGCAATATTCAGGCTGCCCAAACGCACAAAAATGAAATTCCAGAAAATGCCTTATTGATTCAATTAGGCGGACCTGGTTTCTTGATTGGCTTGGGTGGCGGTGCGGCTTCTTCTATGACAGGCGGAGCCAATAGCGAAGATTTGGATTTCGACAGTGTTCAACGCGGCAATCCAGAAATCGAACGCCGTTGTCAAGAAGTGATTGACCGTTGTTGGCAAATGGGTGAGAAAAATCCGATTATTGCCATTCATGATGTAGGGGCAGGGGGCTTGTCTAATGCTTTCCCTGAATTAGTGAATGATGCACATCGTGGAGCAGTGTTTGAATTGCGGGATATTCCTACCGAAGAAACAGGCATGACGCCTTTGCAACTGTGGTGCAATGAAGCACAAGAACGCTATGTATTATCCATTTTGCCCAATGATTTAGCCACTTTCCAAGCGATTTGTGAGCGAGAGCGTTGTCCATTTGCCGTCATTGGCACTGCTACTGATGATGGGCATTTAAAAGTTTCCGATAAGATTTTCCAAAATAATCCAGTCGATTTACCTTTAAATGTTTTATTAGGTAAACCACCGAAAACCACGCGTTGCGATGATGATGTAAAAATAGAAACCCCCCCATTGGATACCGACAAAATTCAGTTGCGAGATGCCTTGTATAAAGTATTGCACTTACCATCGGTTGCCGATAAGAAATTTTTGATTACCATTGGCGACCGCACCGTAGGTGGATTGACAGCACGCGATCAAATGGTTGGGCGTTTTCAAGTGCCAGTATCTGATGTTGCCGTAACCAATATGGGTTTTGATACTTATCGTGGCGAAGCGATGGCAATGGGGGAAAAATCACCTTTGGCGTTATTGGATGGTCCAGCATCAGCCCGCATGGCGTTAGGCGAAGCCTTGATGAACATCGTGGCATCAGATATTGCTCAATTAAGCGATGTTAAATTATCTGCTAACTGGATGGCATCTTGTGGCACAAAGGGCGAAGACGCCAAACTGTATCGCACGGTTTCTGCCTTGTCAGAATGTTGTCAGCAGTTAGGAATTTCTATTCCTGTGGGCAAAGATTCCTTATCCATGAAAACCGTTTGGCAAGATGGGGAAGAAAATAAATCAGTGATTTCGCCGTTATCGCTCATCATTACGGCTTTTGCACCTGTGCAAGATGTTCGTTATACCGCAACGCCTGAATTGCAGGACGAAGAAGACAGCGTTTTACTGTTGGTGAATTTTGGCTGCGATACTGCACGCATGGGTGGCAGTGCATTGGCACAGGTTTATAAACAAATTGGACAAATCACGCCCGACATCACTTGTACAGGCAGCCTGAAAAACTTTTTTCAAGTGATGAGACAGTTGAAGCGAGAAAATAAAATTCTGGCTTATCACGATCGTTCCGATGGTGGTTTGATTGTTACTTTGGCAGAAATGATGTTTGCTTCGCATTTGGGTTTGAGTATTGATATTCAATCTTTAATCCAACACAGTCAGCATTTTTCAAGCAATCAACGCGATGCTGTTTTGCGTATTTTATTCAATGAAGAACTGGGTGCGGTGATTCAAGTCAGAAGCAGTGATGTGGAAAGTATTCAGGCCGCCTTTGGTGATGGCATTTGCGTACAGGTTTTGGGAAAAATCACCAATACCGAACGCCTGATGATTTATAACGGCAAAGAAATGTTATTAAACGAATCTCGCGTACATCTGCAAAAAGCATGGAGCGAAACTTCGTGGCGGATTCAACGCTTACGAGATAATCCAGAATGTGCCGATAGTGAGTATCAACTGATTGAAAACGGTAGCAAATCCGCTTTGTTTGCGAATTTAACCTTTGAACCTGCGGAATTTTCATCGGTCTATATTCATCAGCAAATCAAGCCCAAAATTGCCATTTTGCGAGAGCAGGGCGTGAATGGGCAGGTAGAAATGGCATCCGCATTCCATTTGGCAGGTTTTGATGCGTATGACATTCATATGAGTGATTTGTTATCAGGGAAACAGCATTTGTCTGATTTTCAAGCATTGGTCGCTTGTGGCGGTTTCAGTTATGGCGATGTTTTGGGGGCTGGTGGCGGCTGGGCGAAAACCATTTTATTCCGCCCAGAATTGCGTGCCATGTTTGCATCATTCTTTGCACGCCAAGACACGATTGCATTAGGTGTTTGCAATGGTTGTCAAATGATGAGTTTATTAACCGACATTATTCCAGGTACGGACCATTGGGCGAATTTCCGCCGCAATCAAAGTGAGCAATTTGAAGCACGATTGAGCATGGTCAAAATTGCCTCATCATCATCTTTATGGTTAAAAGGCATGGAAGATAGCGTACTGCCCGTAGTCATCAGTCATGGTGAAGGTCGTGCAGATTTTGCAGGGAAAGAACCATCTGGCATTGCTTTGCAATATGTTGATGGTGAAGGGGAAATCACGGATACCTATCCACTCAATCCGAATGGTTCGGATTATGCTGTGGCAGGTTTAAGTAATGAAGATGGACGAGTAACCATCATGATGCCACACCCTGAAAGGGTCATCCGCAATACGGCATTAAGTTGGAAACCCAAAGAATGGACGCAAGATGCTTCTCCATGGTTCCAAATGTTTGTGAATGCACGAAATGTGTTTGATTAACAGGCAGGCTGAAAAAGGTTGCACAAGTTTTTCAGGCAGCCTGAAAAAATAGAATAGGAAATTTTATGAATAGCAATATTCATTCTATGCGTAATCGCATACAAAACATTCATTTTGTTGGCATTGGTGGTACAGGCATGTGTGGCATTGCCGAAGTTTTGCATAATTTGGGTTACTCCATATCAGGATCCGATGCGGCACAAAATGCAGCAACAGAGCATCTTCAATCCATTGGCGTGCAAATTTATCAAGGGCATCATGCTGACCATGTGCAAAATGCACAAGTAGTGGTTACTTCAACCGCTGTCAAAAACGATAATCCAGAAGTTCAGGCTGCCTTAAATCAGCATATTCCAGTGATTCCTCGTGCGATGATGTTGGCAGAGTTAATGCGTTTTCGTCGTGGCATTGCGATTGCGGGAACGCATGGCAAAACTACTACCACCAGTTTAACCGCTTCCATTTTAGCTGCTGGCGGTTTAGATCCAACTTTTGTGATTGGTGGGAAATTGATGTCCGCAGGGAGTAACGCCCGTTTGGGACATGGTGCGTATATTGTGGCAGAAGCAGATGAATCGGATGCTTCATTTTTGCATTTATCGCCTTTATTCACAGTGGTTACCAATATTGATGAAGATCATATGGACACCTATGACCACAGTGTACAAAGATTGCATCAGGCATTTATTGATTTTATTCACCGTATGCCATTTTATGGCAAAGCGTTTTTGTGTATCGAAAGTGAACATGTTCGTACAATTTTGCCGCAAATCAAAAAACCTTTTGCCACCTATGGATTTTCAGACCAAGCCGATATTTATGCCACGAATATTGAAGCCGTTGGCACGCAAATGAGTTTTACTGTGCATTGGAAAAATGGCGAATCTTTCCCCGTTTTGCTCAATACACCTGGTAAGCACAATGTACTCAACGCATTGGCAGCGATTGGCATTGCTTTGGAATGTGGCGTTGGCGTAGATGCCATGATTGAAGGCTTGAAAAATTTCAGTGGTGTAGGACGGCGTTTTCAAAGTCATGGAAGTTTCAGGCTGCCTGAAAATAAAGGTTCTGCTCTGATTATCGATGATTATGGACATCATCCAACAGAAATGATTGCAACGATTGCCGCAGCACGCGGTGCATATCCAGAACGGCGTTTGGTATTGGTGTTTCAGCCACATCGTTACACCAGAACACGCGATCTGTTTGAAGATTTTGTTGCGATTTTGGGGACGGTTGATGTGGTGGTTTTAGCAGATGTTTATCCAGCTGGTGAAACGCCTATTCCAGCGGCAGATTCTCGTGCATTGGCACATGCTATTCGCGTAGCAGGCAAAACCGATCCAGTTTATGCAGGGGCGGTGGAGAATATTCCCAATGTATTGCTTCCTATTTTGCAAGACAATGATTTAATCTTGAACATGGGGGCAGGGAACATCAATCAATTACCACATTTATTGATTCAGGCAGCCTGAAAGCACTTCCTGTGCAGGGGTGAGCACTTCCCGTGCAGGGAAACTGTCATTGCGAGCCGTTATAAAATAACGGCGTACGCAATCTCCGCACGCAAGAAGAACGGCGTATCGCAAAAATGTTTTGGCTCACGCTTAAATTTTGTTTCAGGCAGCCTGAAAAGTTTATAATTTAGGCATAAGTAACAAAAAAGGTGCTAAAAAACGCTGAACACCTTATCATTATTGCTTTTTAGGAAGGTCAAATACTTTGAACACAAAAAATGCTTTTTTTGCGGCTCTAAACGCACCAAAAAGAATGGAAAACAGAAT
>JAGCOT010000032.1 GCA_017645365.1 Neisseriaceae bacterium | reverse complement strand
TTGTAGCGTTGTTTACCATTCTGTTTTCCATTCTTTTTGATGCGTTTAGAGCCGCAAAAAAAGCATTTTTTGTGTTCAAAGTATTTGACCTTCCTAAAAAGCAATAATGATAAGGTGTTCAGCGTTTTTTAGCACCTTTTTTGTTACTTATGCCGAAAAGTACGATGTGAAAGTGTCTTGGCTACTTTTGCTGTGAACCGATTATACCCACTCAACCAATTCGCTATATGGCACTAATTTTTCATCGTGCGTTAAAAATCGCATAGGCTCGCTGATTGCTTGGGCAATCAGTAGGCGGTCGAATGGGTCTTTGTGCATATCAGGCAGGGTTTCGGTTGCCACAATGTGTTCTAATTTAATCGGTAAAATGCCCGTGCGAAATGTTCGCAAACACTGCAATAAATCATTTGATGATATGGGCATTTCTTTTGGGTGCTTTTTATGCTTAATTGCCACTTCCCACACGCTTGCCATACTGACAAAAACACGGTCGTTTGCTGACTGCATTAAACGAACGACACTTTCAGGCAGCCTTTTATCGCCTGTTAAGCCCCATAAAACAAGGTGTGTATCTAATAAATATTTCATAGCGTTTCAAACATTTCGGCAATTTCGTCATTGTGTTTATCAATATCATCAGGGATTTCAAATTTCCCTTTGGCAATGCCTAACGGAAATTTTTCTCGCTGAACAAATGGCATAATCCTTGCCACTGGCTTATTATTGCGTGCGATGATGATTTCACTTTCTTGTCCGCTTTCGATTTGTTCAATCAAAGCAGAAAATGTTTGCTTGGCTTGAAATATATTGACTTGTTGCATTTTGTTTCTCTTGTTAAGTATGGATAAGGTTGGATAATACTGTATAGGATAACCTTATCCAAGTCAAGGTTTCAGGTTGCCTGAAAAGGGTTGTTTTATGCAAACCTTGCGGTTTGCTGGTGGGCAAGGATGCCCACCCTACGGCGGTTTTGTTCTTTTTCAGGTTGCCTGAAAAGTTTGCTTTATCAACGCTGAAAATATTTTTGTAATGCCATTCTTCGTAGCAGAAAGATTACCACGCCTTGATTTCATCAAGACTCGTCATGACAGTAGTTTTTACGGCATTTTGTCATGACATTTTCCCTGCATGGGAAGTGCTTTCAGGCTGCCTGAAAAGTTTGCTTTATCAACGCCTATCGGCGTTGTGGCAAGTTGAAAAAACACCCTACGGCGGTTTTGTGTTTGATAGGCAGCCTGAAAAATCAATCTTGTTTGACCAATGCTGTACCCGCCATCACATCATATAAACGCTGATGCGATGGATGTATCCATGCAACGCCAAATGGCAATAACCACCACACCAAAGCCAAAAGCAATGCCATCATGGGCGAAATGCCTTGATGACGAGCAAAGGTATATGCCATTCCAGGTATTAAAACAATCAAAATCACCGCCCAAATCCAGCGGTTTTGGAGTTGGCGAAGATTGGGTTTCTTGCCGTATGCGGTAGACAGTTTGATATGCCAAGTTTTCATGGCAAGCGTTTGTCCTTTTTTCCATGCACTAATGGCGTAAGCATACCAAGATAATAACATCACGATACCTACGATAACGGTATTCAGCGTAGTGAAATCACGCAGAAAAAAAATGACTACGGATGCAATCATCATGGCGAAAAAGGTTACTGCACTTAACAGTAGCGTTTCATAAATCAGTGAAAAAAGTCGGTTTTTAAAGGGAATATTCATTTTCAGGTTGCCTGTTTTATTGCGTATGCAAAATTCGCATGGCAGTTGCCATATCACCGCCAATGATGGTGGGCAATTCATTTAAAGCCTTGTCGATGGATTCTTGAATCATGGTGCGTTGAGTGGATATGGGTTTTTTCAAAACATAATCGACGACCAATTTTTTATCACCAGGATGCCCAATGCCGATTCTCAACCGCCAAAATGCGGGCGTTGATAAATGGGCTTGAATATCTTTTAAACCATTATGACCGCCATGACTACCGCCATTTTTGAGTTTCAGGGCGCCACAGGGGAGGTCTAATTCATCGTGAATGACTAAAATGGCTTCTGGTGGAATGCGAAAAAAATTGGCTACTGCCGCTACGGATTGTCCTGATTTGTTCATATAGGTTTGCGGTTTAAGTAAGCGAATTTCCTCACCTGCGATTTTGGTGCGTGCAAGCATTCCGAAAAATTTTTTTTCTTCGGAAAACAAAACTGACTGTTGTTCTGCTATGGCATCGACAAAATCAAAGCCAACATTATGGCGAGTATGTTCGTATTCTGTTCCAGGATTGCCTAATCCGACAACAAGTTGAATTTTATTCATGATTATTTCTCTGTTTGCTGCGTTGACGGCGTAAAGTTTTAGGATCAATGATTAAAGGACGGTAGATTTCCACACGGTCGCCGTCTTGCAAAATGGTATCGCCAGATTGAATATTCCCCCAAATGCCGTATAAACCTGCTTGTATGGAAGATTGTGCCACATCATGAATTTCGGATTGTAAAATGGCTTGTAATAGAGTGCTGTTTTCAGGCAGCCTGAAAGATTGAAAATAGGCATTTTCAGGGTGCATGAAGACTATTTCAATGTTAATGTCCGCCATAACGCCGTTTTGCCTCTTTGACAAAAGAAGAAACCAAATTGCCTGAAATCATGCTGAAAACAGGTCCAATCACTTTTGCTAATAATGCGTTAGAAAAATCATAGTCCAAAGTAAAATGCACTTTACAAATCTTTTCGCCCAAAGGAGTAAATTGCCACACGCCGTTTAAAGCAGTGAAAGGTCCTTGCAGTAAAGTCATGGAAATGTGGTGTGGCGGTGTATTCTCGTTGTGTGTGCTGAACGATTGATGGATTTTCATATAATCCATATATACTGTGGCTTCTAAAATGTTTTCTTCTCTTTTAAGCACTTCTGAACGACTGCACCAAGGCAAAAATTCAGGATAGCGTTCTACCGTATCCACCAAAGCAAACATTTGTTCGGCAGAATAAGGAACCATCACGGTTTTTTCAATATGAACCATACACAATAACCATCAATCAAAATGTGCTATTTTACTGGATAAGTTTCCCACAACGCCAAAAATTGTTGGACTACTGCTTCTGGATTTTCCGCTTCGGTAACCGCACGCACCACTGCCAATGAAGACACGCCACAGGCTAAAACATCTTGGGCATTGTTTAAATCAATACCACCAATCGCCACAGTAGGCGTATTACCTGCCATTGCCACATAATGACGCAGACGCTCCAAGCCTTGTGGTTGCGTAGGCATGACTTTGGTTTTGGTTGGGAAAATTGCCCCACACGCCACATAACTGGGATGCACGCTTAATGCAAGCTGCAACTCGTCATCGCTATGCGTACTGATGCCTAAACGAAGTCCTGCACGCGATAATGCGGATAAATCTGCATCGTTTAAGTCTTCTTGTCCCAAATGTACGCCATAAGCCCCTTCGTCTATGGCTTCTTGCCAATAATCATTGATAAAAAGTTGTGTAGGCTTGTTGTAAACTGCTTCTACGCAATGTCGAATAGCCAACTTACGAGTAGCAACATCCGCATTTTTCATGCGTAATTGAACAGTTGTTGCCCCTGCTTCAATCATGCGATATACCCAATCTTCATTGGGCACAACGGCATAAAATTTTAAGGGTGCCCGCAAAGCAGGAAAGATATAATCATTCATTATCAACTCATCAAACATAAGGAAAAACAAATGCCTGAAATCACTTGCCCTCAATGTGGTCATCGTTTTTCATTGGAAAACAACGATTATAACGATATTCTTCATCAGGTGAGAAATGCTGAATTTGAAAAAGAATTGTCCATATTGAAAAACAATGCCGACAAGGAAGTTAAACTGGCGGTTGCACAATCTGAAATGAAATTTCAGGCTGCCCTTGCTCAAAAAGACGCTGAAATTAGTGAGTTGAACAATCAACTTGAAACAAGCAACAAAACAAAAGAATCCGACATTGAACTTGCTGTTGCACAATCTAAAATGACTTTTCAGGCTGCCCTTGCACAAAAAGAAAAAGAAATCGAACAATTAAAATTCCAAAAAGATGCCAAGATTACCGAGTTGAACAATCAGCTTCAAATCACTCAAAAAGAGAAAGAAACGGATATTCGCACTGCCATTCATGAAAAAGAAACCGAAATCAATAATCTTCGCAATCAAATAGCATTAGACAAAAGCCAAGTGGCACTTCAACAAAAATCTCTTGAAGAAAGGCATCAAGCAGAACTACGCTACAAAGATGAGCAAATTGCACTTTATAAAGATTTTAAAGCCCGTCAATCTACCAAAATCATCGGCGAAAGTTTGGAGCAACATTGCAAAATTGAGTTTGACAAAATCCGCATGACTGCATTTCCCAATGCGTATTTTGAAAAAGATAATGATATTAAAACGGGCAGTAAGGGAGATTTTATTTATAGAGAAAATAGGGATGGCGTTGAATTTATTTCCATTATGTTTGAGATGAAAAACGAAAGCGAAACCACCGCCAGCAAACATAAAAACGAAGATTTTTTCAAAGAACTCGACAAAGACAGAAAAGAAAAAAATTGCGAATACGCCGTGTTGGTTTCTATGTTAGAAGCGGATAATGAACTGTATAACAATGGCATTGTTGATGTTTCACACAAATATCCCAAAATGTATGTGATTCGTCCGCAGTTTTTTATCCCCATGATTACCATTTTGCGAAATGCTGCTTTGAATTCATACGCCTATCAGCAAGAACTGGCGGAGGTGAAATCACGAAATATCGATATTACGCATTTTGAAGAAGACATCGAAGATTTTAAAACTAAATTTTCCAAAAATTTCGAGTTGGCTGCCAAAAAATTCAACACAGCGATTGAAGAAATCGATAAAACCATCGACCATTTACAAAAAACCAAAGACGCATTACTTTCGTCAGAAAGGCAACTTCGTCTTGCCAATAATAAAGCCGATGACCTCACCATCAAAAAACTCACCAAAAACAATCCGACCATGCGGGCAAAGTTTGAAGAATTAAAAAAGGGGCTGTATTAGATTAGCCCAAAAAATTGTTAAATTCCACACCATTTTCGCAATGTTTTGAGTTGCTGTTTTGGTGTCCCATAGTTAAATCTAAACTCACATTCTTTCAAGAAAAGTGGGAAAGATTTGCGGTCA
>JAGCOT010000031.1 GCA_017645365.1 Neisseriaceae bacterium | reverse complement strand
GTTTCATCTAAAATCAATAAATCCTCGCCTTGCACTTCAACAGACGGATTGGTCAAAGGCTGACCGTTTTCATCCACCAATTCCAGTTGATCTTCTTTTTGAATTTTGATTTTGGTTACTTGACCTTTTTGGGCTTTGATGACTTGACCGTTCAGAATTAATGCACTCATTAACTTCTCCTAAAAAATACAGATAAAGAAAACCTTACGCCCCTTGCGTAAGGTAGAAATGTCGTATTGTATTTTTTTTTTTTTTTTTGCAAGATCAATAAGTTAATGCAAGACAAAAATTTGATGGAAGTTTGATTTTGGTCAAAAATAAAAAACGGACGATTTCTCGTCCGTTTTTTATTTGCAATCTAATCCAATTAGATTAAATGTTGCTGGTGCATTTGTTGCATAATGCTGTCCATAATGGAAGCATCGGCGGCGACATCAGCGTAGTTGTAGTTTTGATAAATTTTTGCGGCAGATTCGAGTTCTTTAAAGGTTAATTCTGAACCGTCTTTAAACTCAATGCTTTCAATGCGATGCAGAATTTTACCTTGTTGCTCGATAATCACTTTGCTGTCTGCGTTGTCAAGCGATTGCAAGATCAAATCTTTACCTTGCCATGAGATGAATAAATCGCTGACATTGTGATTGGTAAAGTGCATCTGATCTGAACCACCTGTTTGGTCATAAATTTTCACTTCGCCGAATTCTTTGCCGATAAAGTATTCATCCGAACCCAAACCACCCTCGATTTTGCCTGAACCGTTGATGTAAATCTTATCGTTATTCGCCCCTGTATTCACTTGAACATTGTCGCCATTGACAACTACCGCATCTTGATACAATGAGGTTTTTACAACAGCATCATCATCGGCTACGATAAATTGGCGACCGTTAAATAAGCCTGTTTTGATGTTATCGCCAGCATCGGTGTAGGTAATGTTTTTACCAGGTTGATAATCACCATAGAATGCCGCCATCGCGTGATCAATCACCGTGTCATCAAAGACCAAATCATCCACTTTATGACCATCCGTATCATCGTAGAAGTCGGTTACGGTTACAGAAGTATCCGTACCTGTAATGGTCAAATCATCACCATCACGACCAAAGGTGTAATCAGAAGAATCACTGCCTGTGAAATCAACTTTATTGGTATCTTTGCCATCTGGATTGGTTTCAACAATGGTATCGTGTCCAGAACCAGGACCTTCGATATAAGTATCTGAACCAGCACCACCGATTAAGGTGTCATCACCACCTTTGCCGTCAATGATGTTATCTTTATCGTTACCTACGATGGTGTCATCTTTGGAAGTACCATCATTGGTGTAATCGAAAATAGCATCGGCAACAGAATCGTAGCTTGAAGTGCTCAAATTGATGTATTTACCGCCTGTTAAGGTTGCCAATTCTTCGAATGCAGCCGTTGCTGATGGGTCATTGCCTGTTTGAATGGCATAAATTTGAATGTAGTCTTGTTCAATATTGCCAGTATCATATACATGTAATGCAGCCAATGCTTCGTCTTTGAAGTCAGTATCTTTTGGAGGCGCATCGCCGAAAATGAAAATGCGTTTAACAGAATCCTTACTCCAAGTAGCTTGTGCAGCATTGTAAATGCCGTGATAAGTCATTTCAGGAGTATCACCGCCCGCAGAAGCATAAAGTTGATTGATGGCATCAATCACTGTTGCTTGGTCGTTGCTTAAATCAGAGAAAGTTTGTACATCAGGATCGTTATAACCAAATACACCAATGCGAGTAGTTGAATCTCTTGTGAAAGCGGTATTCACGATTTCAATTGCTTGGGCTTTAACAGAAGCAATCGCCCCGCCCATAGAGCCTGTGGTGTCACTCAAAATGGCAATTTCCATACCCGCGTGAATTTCAGAAAGATCAACAGGAGGATTAACTACTACTGGTTTATCATCGCCAGTTCCAGTTCCTGTTTCAGCACCGTCGCCAGCACCATCACCATCGCCGCCAATAGGTGTCGAAACCACAGGAGCCCATTCACCACCTTCGTGAATACTTGCACTGTTGTAAATTTCCGCTGCGTTATTGACATCATAGAAATTAGAAATGGTGTAGTCAGGAGTAGTACTGCTTTCGTCCATATAGATGTGCATTTTATTGAGTTGGTTGTTGTATTTTCTTGAATCTATATCTGGACGAGTCTCTACAACCACTTTGTACGGAGTTACTGGATTACCAGAACCATCATAAAAATTAATAATAGTATCAGCAGGGTCAGCAGCAGAATCATCGACCCAATTTTGACGAGCTCCTATGATCGACCAAGCCTTTCCTTTGGGATTGGTATCATTGGGAGCAAAATATTCAGTGTAAGATGAATGGTAAGGTCCTTCATTTCTGACTATTTTTTCTAAAATATATTCAGGTCTGGAAAAATTCTTCCCAAAAATCAGAGTTTCACCAACGGCCCAAACGCCTTTTTCGTTGTTAACATATAACTTACTCATACGCTTTCCTATTTAAATGTTAAAAAATGAATCAAATATGATTCTCAATGAGCCATTCATCTTGCCCAACACAATCTTGCATGTGCGTCATCGCCAACAATATCTGATTGCGTATGAATATAACAAGAGAACTTTTATATTAGCAAATACGATTGGGCTAATGAGACGCTTGGAACAATGAAGATAACTTGATCCATTTTAGAAAAATAACGCCGGAAAGCATATGCCATAATGATTTCACAGATTTGCCATCATACAACCCAAGCAGTTAACATGTTGCAAAAAGTGTACAAAAATACGCATTCAGGCTGCCTGAAAGTATTTTTTATTCGGCCAATATTTCATCAGAAACAACAGGCAAGCTGAAACACTTTTTCAGCCTGCCTGATGCTCATAACAATGCAATGAAACAATATCTTTGCGGTGGTATTAACACTCAAATTGTTTTTCAGGTTGCCTGTCGAATAAAAGATTCTAATATCGGCATCACAGGAACCCAGCCGTTGGGAATACTGATGGTTTCATCGCATCGAATGCCTACCACCGCCACACACTCGTCATTTTGATTAACCGCCACTTGCCATAGCGGGCGAATAAATGCGGGAATTTTTTTCTCTTGCAACAATCGTAAAACTTTTTTATGACCGTTTTTAATGGTAATTGTGTCGCCTTGTCGCACTTGCCGAATGGCATAATCTTTTTCAGGCAGCCCATGTGTTGCTTGTTGCCAAGTGTATGGCGAATTTTCCAAATGGCTGGGAAATACCCATAACCGCTGATATTGAGCAATCAGTTGCCATGTTTGACAAGTTAATAAATGATGTTGTTGCGGATTTTGATATAAATGGTTGGCAAAATCTCGCAATGCTTTATGCGATGAAAGCGTTACGCCATGATGTTTGGCAAAAGCGTGCAAAATTTCTAATCGCAAAGGCAGACTGAAATTTTTCCAAGCAGATAAATTAAGTACTCCATCGTGCATACAATTTTTCAGGCTGCCTGAAACGGTTTCTTCAACCAGTTTTAAAGTATTTTGTAATTGTGCAATATTGCTGATAATCTGCTCCCTTGCGTTGGGAACAGTTTGCAATAATTCAGGCAAAACACGATGACGCAAGCGATTGCGTGTGTATTGAATATCATCATTCGATGGGTCTTGAATATAGGTTAAATGATGATGGTCGGCATAATCTTGGATTGCTTGTCGGCTGATGGATAATAACGGTCGCCATAAAAAAACTTGATTGTGCCACAGGCGTTTTTCTGGCATGGCACACAGCCCACGCAATCCACCGCCACGCAAAACCGATAACATGAATGTTTCTAATTGATCGTCTTGATGATGAGCCAATGCAATCAAGGGTTTCAGGCTGCCTGAAACATGTTTCAACGATTGCTCACACAAAGCCTGATAGCGTGCTTCTCTTGCCGCCGCCTCAATGCCTGCTGGGTCATGCGGATTAATTGCCACATGAATGACATCAAGTGAAACCTGATATTCTCGGCACAGTTGACGACAAAATTCCACCCATGAATCAGCAGATTTTTGCAAGCCATGATGAATATGAATGGCATGAAGTTGACAGTCGGTTTCTTGTCGCAATCGACACAGCAAATCCAATAAAACCACAGAATCCACGCCACCTGAAAGGGCAATAAGACACGAAAAATGGTCGGCACCATGCACCGACCATGATTGTTTTAAAATGGAAAATAAATCATTTCCCTGCAAATTGTCCATACGCCAAAATCCGATCAAAACGAGAAGTAATCAAATCACGCTGACGAGAACGCAAAATGCTTAAATCGGTTTGTAAGGCATCTTTCATATTTTCTACCACTGCTTCAAAATGACGATGAGCACCGCCCAATGGCTCTTCAATAATACGATCGATTAAACCTAATTGTTGCAAACGCTCTGCGGTAATGCCCATTGCTTCTGCGGCTTCTGGGGCTTTTTCGGCAGTTTTCCATAAAATAGAAGCACAGCCTTCGGGAGAAATCACAGAATAAGTGGCATATTGCAACATATTGATGCGGTCGCCCACGGCAATCGCCAACGCCCCACCTGAACCGCCTTCGCCAATCACGGTACAAATAACTGGGGTTTTGAGTTGTGCCAATTCGTACAAATTGCGTCCGATGGCTTCTGATTGTCCTCTTTCTTCCGCCCCAATACCAGGATATGCACCTGGTGTATCAACAAAGGTTATTACAGGGATATGAAACCGTTCTGCCAACTTCATCAAGCGTAAAGCCTTGCGATAACCTTCGGGCTTGGGCATACCAAAGTTACGATACAATTTTTCTTTGGTATCTCGCCCTTTTTGATGACCAATCACCATCACGGTATCGCCATTAAATCGAGCCAAGCCGCCCACAATGGCAGGATCGTCTGCATACGCACGGTCGCCGTGCAACTCTTCAAAATCAGTAGTCAATGCTTGAATGTAATCTAACGCATAAGGACGATTAGGGTGGCGTGCCACTTGGGCAACCTGAACAGGGGTGAGTTTGCTGTAAATGGATTTAATTAAACCATCGCTTTTTTTCTGTAACCGTTGAATTTCCGCTGAAATATCTACTGCGGAATCATGTTGCATATATCGCAACTCTTCAATTTTATTGTTGAGTTCGTTAATGGGTTGTTCAAAATCCAAAAAAACCTGCTTCATACTCGATACTCTCTATGAATTCGATCACAATATTGAATGATACTCGAAGATAACGCCCAATTCCACTACAAAGAAGAATTTTAGCTTTATCTATCGGCTTGAAAAAATTTCACTTTATTGGCTTCATTAAAATAAATCTTATTGAGATTACTCTCCATCCATATGATGAGTTTGGACAAGAATTGTGCGACTGCCATTATGCTCTGGGGCTGAAACCACTCCTGCGGCTTCCATTTGGTCGATCAATCGTGCCGCTCGTTGATAACCAATGCGTAAATGTCGTTGGACAGCTGAAATGCTCGCTTTTTTGGTACGCATGACCAATGCTACGGCTTCATCATATAAAGGATCGCTTTCTCCATCAGAAGAACCGCCGCTAATGGCGTTGCTGAATAAATCATCAGCACCAACGCCTGCGGTAAGAATGTCGTCAATATAATTCGGTTCGCCAAATTGTTTAAGGTATTCCACTACGCGATGCACTTCTTCATCTGCCACAAAAGCACCATGAATCCGTTGTGGATATCCACTACCTGGTGGCAAAAACAGCATATCGCCCTGCCCTAATAAATTCTCTGCCCCCATTTGGTCTAAAATGGTGCGGCTGTCTACCTTGCTGGACACTTGAAAAGCAATTCGCGTCGGAATATTGGCTTTGATTAAACCTGTAATCACATCAACAGATGGTCGTTGTGTGGCTAAAATCAAATGAATACCAGCAGCACGGGCTTTTTGTGCCAAGCGTGCAATCAATTCTTCAATTTTTTTGCCAACCGTCATCATCAAATCGGCAAACTCATCAACAATCACCACAATAAATGGTAATTTTTCCAGTGGTTCTGGATTATCTGGCGTTAAACTAAATGGGTTGCCCAATTTTTGCCCACGCTCTGCCGCATCAGCAATCCGCTGATTGTAGCCTGCAATATTCCGCACTCCTAAATGGCTCATTAAACGATAGCGTTTTTCCATTTCATTGACGCACCAAGTTAAGGCGTTGGCGGCTAATTTCATGTCGGTAACTACTGGTGCTAATAAGTGTGGAATGCCTTCGTAAATCGACAATTCCAACATTTTGGGATCGACCATAATCAAACGGACTTCATCAGGCGTAGCTTTATACAACAAGGATAAAATCATGGCATTAACACCTACGGATTTACCCGAACCTGTTGTCCCTGCAACCAATAAATGTGGGGCTTTTGCTAAATCGGTTACTATTGAATTACCTGTAATGTCTTCCCCTAATGCCAATGTTAGTTTGGAAGAAGATTCAATAAACGCTTGTGATCCTAAAATAGAAGACAAGCGAATGATTTGGCGTTGTGGATTGGGCAATTCCAAGCCCATGCAAGTTTTTCCTGGTATGGTTTCCACAATGCGAATAGAGGCACATCCCAAAGCACGCGCCAAATCTTTTTCCAAATTCATCACTTGATTGCCACGCACGCCGACATCTGGCTCAATTTCATAGCGTGTAATGACAGGGCCTGCATAGGCATCCAGCACTTTTACTTTGACTTTAAACTCTGCCAATTTTTCTTCGATGGTGATGCTGGTGCTGATGATTTCTTCCCCGCTTTGTCCTGCGTTGTATTCTTTTTGTGCTGGTGCTAAAAGGGAAAGTGATGGAAGCAATATTGGTGGATTGATGACACTGATGTGTTCGCCAAAAGTGTTTTCAGGCAGCCTGAAAGAAGTTTCAGGTTGCCGTATTTCATTTTCATCAAAACGCAGAGCATCGGAAAGATCTATGATTTCTGTATCATGATGACGAAAACCATGACTGTGTTCATCGGCGTGAATTACCGTTTTTTTTTGAGCGTTTACATCTTCTTGATGGCTACGAACAAAACCTCGATTAAAGCCCCAGCCCCTATCAGACAAAGGTTTTTGTGGCATATTTCTCTTTGATGCTTGATAAATATCTTCTTCATCTTCTGATGATGTTGAACCTAATGCCTGCTCTGGAATAGAAAAATTCCATGGATCTTCTTCTGGCAATACATTTCGTTCCGCATTTCCTTCAAATTGATGATCGACAACCGACTGAAATTCATTCCAAAAGTCGTCTTCTGATGCTTGCTGTTTGGCGATTTTTTGATCCAAAACATCTTGATAGGCACTCAAATAAAAACTTTCTGTGGGATCAATCGTGGCGTCTTCCAATTTGGCACGATTTTTCGCACTCAACGATTCCCAATCGTCTAACGATGATTTTTTCTCTGGCAGAGTTACAGGGTGCCTTGTTTCTGTTGGTATTTGACTGGTGCGTGAAGAATCCCAATCATTGGCATAATGCAAACTGTTGTTTGATGCAGCTTCTGCCAATTTCGCTTGATTTTCTGCACGGCGTGCTTCCAATTCTGCCTTATATTTTTCCCTCCAACCCAGTTTAGGTGGTGCTGGCGGTTCAAAATCATAGGTCTGCGATAAATCAAAATGTTCAAAGATGTTTTGATTTTCTTCTGGAATATCCGTTGTGGATTTGAACTGTGGTGTTGATGACAATGGTGCTTCTTCTTGTACATCAAACGGCGTAAACCGTGTCGAAATTGGCTGATTGGATTTCGGCTTAATGGTTTCATGACCACGAAAACGCGCTTCTTTGGGAATAATGCTGGCACGATGGCGTTCTTCGCGTACGCCATGTATTCTTTGCACCGCAGGCGAGTTGCTTTTGGCAAGATTAGCACGCACTTCTGATGTGTGAATCACTCTGGGCTGCTGATAAGTTTCAGCACGCTTGGAAGCTTGATGTTCCGACCGTGCATAACGCCGCAATAAATTCGCACGAATATCGTCCATGCTGATGGTTTTCATTGGGGCTTGACGAACTTTTTGCTCGTTTTGTGCAACAGGCGTTTGGGCTGGAATACGCAATTCTTCGCGTTCAATTTGATCAATTTGTGCTCGCTCTAACTGCTCGGTTTGATGTTGACGCGAAACTCGACTGATTTGGCTGCTTGCACGGCGAGATTTAAAGCGTGCAATTTCTTCATCACCAATCACCGATAAATGATGCTTCGGCTGTGGCTTAATTTTCGTATTGGGCACTATGGCAGGTTTGCGGTGATACGCATTCAACTCCGTTGTGGTAATGACAGCTTTTTCTTGTTCAACAGCCAATGGGGCTTCTGTTGCTTGTTTGGCAATGCTTACATCATCAATCGCAATTTCTTGAATGTTTTCAGGCTGCCTGAATGTATCCAGTGTTGTTGTTTTTTGATGTTTGATCGGACGAGAACGCTTGGCGTCAGCTTGGATTTCGATGGTTTCTTTTGCTGTTTTGGGCGTGGGTTCAGGTGAAGATTGACTTGTCGCAAAAATAGGGAGATCCGATAAATCATCTTCTTGCGGCACAAGTTTTAAAGGATCTTCTTCCAATGTAAAGCGTTCCAACGGTTGCAAAGCAGGACGCATACGCCAAGAACGATGCCATTGACGCATCTTGTTATAAACAGGTTTAAGCGTGATTTTTTTGGGTTGCTCCAAAGGCTCGGCATTTTTTTTCTGATGCCGCGTCAGATACATCAATTCCAATTCCCAAGAAGCACGGCGTTTCTGCTGCCACCACAGCAAACCCGCAATCAGTGCCATGAGAAGAATTAGAATCAATATTTCAATCATCAATTATCCTTAAATTTATTCAGGCAGCCTGAAAAGCTATTCAATCCGAAAACCCTTATGCAATGCCACCACACCTGCACTCATATTGTGGTAATCCACTTTGCTAAAACCTGCATCCATCATCATTTTTCGCAAAGTTTCTTGGTCAGGGTGCATACGAATAGATTCCGCTAAATACTGATAACTTTCAGCATCATTCGCTACTATTTTGCCAAACAATGGCAAACATTTGAAAGAATAAAAGTCATACAAGCCTCGCAAAGGCTCATAAACTTTGGAAAATTCCAACACCAGTAATTGACCACCTGGTTTGAGAACACGGAACATTTCTTTTAAGGCTGCCTCTTTGTGCGTCATGTTACGCAAACCAAAAGCCACCGAAACCAAGTCAAAATAACCGTCTGGGAAAGGTAGACATTCCGCATCACATTGTGCGACAGGCAAAATTTTGCCTTCATTCAACAAGCGGTCGCGACCTACGGTGAGCATGGAAGAATTGATGTCGGTCAGCCAAACTTCGCCGTCCGCCCCAACGCGTTTTGCCCACCCCAAAGCCAAATCGCCCGTTCCGCCTGCAATATCCAAAACTTTGGCACCCAAACGCACTTTGGCGGTATTCAAAGTAAACGATTTCCATACTCGATGCAAACCTACGGACATGATGTCGTTCATGATGTCGTATTTTTGTGCGACTGAATGAAATACATCTGCCACTTTTCCTGCTTTTTGCGATTCATCAATCGTTTGATAGCCAAAATGCGTTTGCTTACTCATAAAAAGTTTCTCAAATAAAAAGATGTCATTTTACCTTAAAATTGGCAAACACTTGATTTAAGATAATTTCCCCGCCGTTCCATACGCCAAAATTTCCACCGTACCGATGGGATTATTTTGCCTGCTTTGGTCGCTGATCACAGAAGTTTCCAATTTCACATTAAAAATAACATGGGCGCCATTTAACTGGGCTTGTTGTTTCATTCGCACAATCGCTTCGCGTCTGGCTCGCTCCAAAAGGGTTTCATAACTTTTCAGCCTGCCTCCAAAAAACAATCGCCAAGAAGATAAAAACTGTTTGAAATAGTCTGACGATACCACCACACTCCCTTGTACTAAAAAAGTATCTCTAAATCCATCGGGAGGTCGTTTGGCAGAAAACGCCACAATGTGCGACAGTTGGGTTTCTTGTTGTATGATTTTGGCAAAATGCTGTCGCTCGATGGTGGAGCCCACCAAGTAACCCACAATCAACAAGGTTAAAAATATCAGAATTTCCATAGGATTATTCTTCCAAAACAACCGCCGTACCGTAAGCAAATACTTCTGATGCCCCTGCTGCCACATTGGATGTAGCAAAACGAATGTTTAAAACAGCATTCGCACCCAAACGATATGCTTGCTCTTGCATACGATTTAAGGCTTCATTGCGTGATTCGTTTAAAAGTTCGGTATAGCCTTTTAACTCCCCACCGACAATGTTTTTAAAGCCCGCCATAATATCTCTGCCGACATGTTTAGCACGCACAGTAGAACCTTGTACCATGCCTAAATGTTTGATGATTTTTCTATCTGGTACGATTTCAATATTACTCAATAACATGATTTTTCCTTATAAAAAACGCATTAAAAACCTAAACGCTCGCAGATGGTTGAAACCGCTCCTGCTTGATTAAGCGTATAAAAATGCAAGCCTGGTACGCCTTGCGAAAGCAAAGTATCGCATAATTGCGTTACAACATCTAATCCAAATGATTTAATGGACGCCATATCGTCTCCATACGATTGCAATTTTAAACGCAACCAGCGTGGAATTTCCGCACCGCAAGATTCGGTAAAGCGTGAAAGTTTGGCAAAATCAAAAATCGGCATAATGCCTGGCACAATAGGCGTTTGAATGCCTTGTGCACGCACAGCATCAACAAAGTGAAAGTACGCATCGGTATTGTAAAAAAATTGCGTAATGGCAGAATCTGCCCCTGCTTGGCATTTTTGGACAAAATGCAACACATCTTGTTGTGCATTTTTCGCCTGTGGATGAAATTCTGGATACGCCGCCACTTCAATATAAAAATGCTGTCCAAATTCCTGACGAATAAAGCGAACCAGTTCTTCTGCGTATTGAAAACTTTCTTCCGAAATCAAACCCATGCCAGACGGGGCATCACCACGCAAGGCGACAATGCGTTTGACGCCCATATCGTAATAGCGTTGCAATAATTGTTTGACTTCATCGTAACTGGCACCAATACACGCCAAATGCGGTGCGGCATTCAAACCTTCATTCAGCATATCTTGTATGGTTTGCAAAGTTCCTTCTCGCGTACTGCCACCAGCACCGTAAGTACAAGAAAAAAATACTGGATTGAATTGTTTGAGTTGTTGTCGCACCATCGCCAATTTTTGCCGACCTTGCTCGGTTTTGGTGGGAAAAAATTCAAAACTCAATGTATGCGGAGTGTGCATTTTATTCCTTTATTAAAATAACTTTCAGGCTGCCTGTTTCAAAGGCAACCTGAAAACAATGATGTAAATCTACAAAAAATCTGTATTTAAAGGCAGCCTGAAAAGTAATCACTGTATAAAAATCTCCCCCTGCATGGGAAATGCTTGCTTGTTTTAAAGGCAGCCTGAAAATATTTATTTTTGCTTTTGTCTTTGCGTTTCGCTCAATACCATGCCTGTGGATACCGAAACATTCATACTTTCCACCGTGCCAAACATGGGAATGGAAACCAATACATCACAATGTTCTTTGGTTAATCTTCTCATTCCCGTACCTTCTGCCCCCATGACCCAAGCAATAGAATCTGGAATATTGCAATGATATAAATCTGTTTCACCAGCCATATCCGTGCCGTAAATCCAAATATTGCGGTCTTTTAAATCACGCAAAGTGCGAGCTAAATTGGTAACGGTGATATAAGGAATCGTCTCTGCTGCACCGCAAGCCACTTTACTGACTGTGCTGTTTAAACCTGCACTGTTATCTTTGGGGGCAATCACTGCATGAACGCCCATTGCATCGGCGGTTCGCAAACACGCCCCTAAATTATGTGGGTCGGTAATGCCATCTAAAATCAATAAAAAAGGCGGAACTTCAAGACGCTCCAAGACATCGTCTAAATCAACATGATTTTTAGAAGCGTCAATAAAACCCACAACCCCTTGATGCCGTGCATTTTTGCTTAAAGCGTCCAAACGATGCTGATCGACCATAATCACGCGAACGCGTTCTTGCGTGGTTTTGTCCAATAATTCACGCATACGGACATCATGGCGATTTTCATCAACATACAATTCGACAATGCTTTTGGGATTTTGCCAAAGCCTCGCATTCACTGCATGGAAACCAAAAATAAGACGGCGATTGGACATACCATTCCCTTAAAATTCAAAACGGTTTAAATACCGCTAAATAAATGGAAGCCAGCAATAAAAATACAGGAACTTCATTAAAATAACGGAAAAAAACATGAGATTTGCTTTGTGTTCCCAATTCAAAAGCACGCAAATGTCGCCAGCAAAAATAGTGGTAAACCGCCAGCAATAAGCCTGTCAATAATTTGCCATGTGCCCAAAATAAACCTGTCCAAGCATCGATGGAAAACCCTACGACAATTCCCATAATCAACGCCCCAATGCCAATGGGCGTCATAAATCGATACAATCGGCGTGCCATTGCCAACAGATGCTGATATTCAGAAGATTTGACTTCAACACTCGCTAAATTGACAAAAATTCTTGGCAAATAAAATAATCCTGCAAACCAAGAAACAATCAAAAAAATGTGCAATAATTTACTGACCAAATACAACATGTTTTACTACCCAAACTATTTTCAGGCTGCCTGTCATCAAAACAGGCAGGCTGAAAGAAATATTTTATAAACCTGATATTATATTCGTTACTTTATCAAAGACAAAAATTTTTCTACACATCAACCCAAAATGGAATCTTTCTTCGCATCATTACTTTCTGTCTGCTTGGCGGAAATTGGCGACAAAACCCAGTTGCTGACTTTATTTCTCGTAGCAAGACTCAATCAAAAATACGCCATCATGGCAGGCATTGTGTTTTCTACTGCCATCAATCATTTATTATCCGCATGGTTGGGCAATTTTTTTAATCAATGGATTGACCCACAACTGATGAATCTCATCACGGGGATTGCCTTAATCGCCGTAGGTTTATGGATTTTAATTCCTGATAAAGATGATGAATCCAGCAAACTTTTGTCTTATGGAGCTTTTATCACCACTTTGATTTTGTTCTTTTTGGCAGAAATCGGCGACAAAACGCAAATTGCCACCGTTTTGCTGGCAGCGAAATATCATAGTATTTTGATGGTTAGTTTAGGCAGCGTTTTGGGCGTATTATTGGCGAATATTCCAGTGATTTATTTGGGGGAGAAAATTTTAAAAAATCTGCCTGTTAAAACCATACGCATCGCCGCTTGCGTGGTTTTTTGCGTCATTGGTGCGTGGACCGTCATTAGTCAAATGATATGAAAAAACCCCTGCAAAACTCTTGATAAAACGAACAACTGTACTTAACTTGGCATATCCAAAAACGACTTAATGGGTCTTCAAAGAAATGCCAACAACACTCTTCATGACTACTCCTTTGATTCAATAAAACAAGATTCACTACGAAGCCGTTGCAATAACTGTTCCAGTTCATCAGGCAGATTAGCTTGTAGGTGCAAAGGCTGATTGGATACAGGATGAAGAATAGTCAGTTGCCAAGCGTGTAAAAACATTCGTTTCAGATGATATTTTTTCTGCCATTCTTTGTTGATGTCGTATTGCCCATATCGTTCATCGCCCAAAATGGGGCAACCTGAAACCTGACAATGCACGCGAATTTGATGCGTTCGACCCGTTTTAAGTAATACTTCCATTAAAGAAGCCTGTTGAAAATGCTCTTGAACACGAAAAACCGAATGGGCGACTTGTCCATTTTCTTCATCAACACGCACCATTTTTTCGCCAGAAGCACCTGTGTATTTAAATAATGGCAATCGCACATGACGAATATTTTCATTCCAACGAGGTGCACATAATGCCAAATAAATTTTTTCAGGGTGCCTGGTGCGTAATTGTTCGTGTAAACGCCGCAAAGTGCTGCGTTTTTTAGCAATCATCAGCAAACCAGATGTGTCTTTATCTAAACGATGCACCAATTCTAAATAGCGTTCTTGTGGGCGAGATTGGCGGATTTGCTCAATCACGCCAAATGAAATACCGCTACCCCCATGCACTGCAACACCTGATGGCTTATTGATGACCAGCAATCCTTCGTCTTCATAAACCACAGGAAACGAACGAGCAGGAATGGGAATAGGTTTTTCTTGTTGTGCGGTTCTGATGGGTGGAATACGAATGTTATCGTCAATACAAAGACGATAATCAGGCTTGCAGCGTTTTTTATTGACGCGTACTTGTCCATCGCGAATCAACCTTTGCAAATGGCTTTTGGGAACACCTTTGAGCGTTTTGTACAGAAAATTATCCAACCGTTGAGATTCGCTGTTTTCATCAATCTTCAACCATTGGACAGAATAAAATTCAGACACAGAATTTCCTTAACGAAATTAAAGCGTTCTAAACATTCGCAAAATGCCGTTTAGACCATTAAAATTGATTGCTACTTTGGCTGCTTGTTGTGTTTTGGGTTTGGCGTGAAAGGCTACACCAATGCCTGCGGCTTGAATCATGGGAATATCATTCGCCCCATCGCCCACTGCCAAAACTTGATGAGTTTGCAAATTTAAATCATTTTGATACTGATGCAATAATTCTATTTTGCGTTGTGCATCAATAATTTCGCTGGTAACTTTCCCTGTGAGTTTGCCATTTTCTGTGCCCAACACATTGGCGTAAGTGTAATCCAATCCCAAGCGTTTTTTCAGTCGGTCAGTAAAAAAGGTAAATCCACCAGACACCAGCATAAATTTCACGCCGTGTTGATGACAAGCAGTGAGTAATTCTTCTGCACCTGATGTCAATTTTAAAACTTCGTCATACACGATTTGCAATTCGCTTTCAGGCAGCCCTGCCAATAAACCAACCCGCTCTGTAAGCGATTGACGAAAATCAATCTCCCCACGCATGGCGCGTTCTGTAATGGCGGCAACCTGATTTTTAATGCCCAATCGAGCAGCAATTTCATCAACACATTCAATGGTAATCAGCGTGGAATCCATATCGCTGACAATCAAGCCCAAATCTGAAAAAGCCATATCAGGCAAAATAGCATAGTCAATTTTAGCCTGATACAAAGCCGCAGCCATATTTTCAGGCAGCCTGAAATCTTCTGGAACAAAAATGCGAATGGTATGCTCATCAGAAAAATGCTTTTCAGGTAAATCGTTCAACAAAGATTGAATTTCAGGTAGCCTGAAAGATAAATCGTCAGCAAATAAGGTTAAAACAGTGTTCATATGATTGACGCATTCAAAAAATTTGGTAAGTATAGCAGTCTTTTGAGTTTGCGATAAAATCGCACTGTTGATAAAGCATTTTTGATAGAAACTTCTGCAAAATAAGCCAATGAGATAAATTCAAAGTTATGGCAGCACAACGAAAAAGCACCAATATCCGTTTTGCAGAGAATTTCTGATCGCAATCATTAAAATTATGAATACTTTTTCTTTTACGCCGATTGGCATCATTCACACGCCTTATCCGCAAAAATTCGGCATTGCGCGTCAAAGCGGATTGGTTCCTGCTGCCACTGGTGTGATTGAGTTAGATTCATCATTTTCCGCCAATGCCATTCGTGGATTAGACGGTTTTGATTATCTTTGGGTGCAATTTGTTTTTCATCAAACCATCAACGAAGGTTTCAGCGAATTGGTACGACCGCCGCGTTTAGGTGGGAAAATCAAACAGGGTGTATTGGCTACTCGTTCGCCACATCGACCGAATGCGATTGGCTTATCGCTGGTCAAAATAGAGAAAATTGAATGTCATTCCAATATTAAAATTCATGTTTCAGGTGTGGATTTTTTAGACGGCACGCCTGTTTTGGATATTAAACCTTATCTGCCCCATATCGAAAGCAAACCTGATGCCAAAGCAGGTTTTACCGAAAATCGCCGCGATGTTTTGAAAGTTGTTTTCAGGCAGCCTGAAAAACTGGATGGCACCCTGAAAACCCTCATTGAACAAACCATTGCCCAAGATCCACGCCCTGCTCATCAGCATCATTTGGATAAAGAATTTGTCTTTGATATTGCAGAGCATACCGTGCGTTTTGTGTGCGATAACCATACGGCAAGCATCATCAGCGTAACTACCAAAACTGCAACAAATACCGCATAAAACCATCTACAAAGCAAAACTGTTTTTATGTTTAATGCGTTTCTATGATAGGATAGATACCCCTGTATCGAAATTATTTGTGAAGGATTCCCTTGAATAATGCGGTAATTGGATTAGGACAAGTTGGTGCTGCTGTTTTAACTCATTTTCATGAAACATTCACCAAACGATTAAGTGGAAGCACTTTACCTGCGGACTTGTTCTATGTGCAAAGTCATGACAACGCACCAGCCTCTTTACCTTTTGTGGCTCGTTCGTTTCCTTTGTTGCGTCAATCCATCGCTGCCGCTGATCAAGAAATGGCATCTCTCATCAAAAGTTATGGGCAACCTGAAAAGGCTTTTCTGAACGGTTCTCGGCGTATTCATTCTCTACAATTCCGCCAAGAAAATCAGATTTTTGAACAATCCATACAATCTTTTTTCGAAACTGCTCGCAATCCATCAATTTATATTATCGCCCAAGCCGACAATGCGGCAACTTCGGCGGTTTTGACTGAAATTTTGTACTATCTCAATAATTTTACGAATACTCGTATTTATGTCCAGTTGTTCTATTTAGAACAGTTAGATCAAACCCACGCAGCGATGCTGTATGCTTTGCTTTGCGAATTGGACCGTTTAAATCACATCACTTTGCAGCATTTTTCGTATCAAGATAAAACCAGTTTTAATACTGCTGTTCAAGAAAGTTCTTTGCAAATTTTGCAAGCCATCACCACCATACCGCTGACTTTTGGTGTCGCCAAAGCAGATGAGCAATATCCGCCTGCACATCATTTTTTGCATTGTCGTGAATTGTCTTTTGTGGTGGATCGTCCCAAAATACGAGAAGATTTGATTCGTTTCCTTTCTGCTCGTTTGATGATTCAATCTTTGAACACACAACAAAAAGATGAACAACAAGAAATGCCCTCTTGGGTTTATGATTTGTTTGAAGATAAACGCTGGTTAATGCATCCTGATTTTATTTGTCGCGATCAGGATATGGACGGCGAGCAAAAAATGTACGGTTTAATTTCCGCCGAATGGGACAGCCGAATTCGTTTCTTCACCAGTCAAATCAAAAAAGATTCTACTTGGCAAGAACAGGTACAACACATTGTCTCTTCTTTGAGTAATGTTCATCATCGTTTATTCCGTGGTTCGGGCGTTGATGTTTTCTTTGCCATCAACGAAAACGCCATGACGCACACTGCCGAGCGAATTGTTCGTCAAATTGAAGTGGCTTTGGTTGATTTATGGGTTAAAGAAAGAGTTTCATGGCATCGCTTATCTACTATCATCAATACCATTGTGCGAGATGTTGAAGTTCGCTTAAATAGTTCTTACCAAATCAATTACAGCAAGCGACAATACAATGCCGATACTTGCAAAGCAGATTTTGATTCTTTTATTTATCAATTTGAAAACGCCAGCAGTAGGCAACTCAAACAAATGCAAAAAGAATATCCCATCGAGAAAGTAGCGGATATTCTGCGTCAATATTATTTAGCCGACAGTTACGCCAAATCTTTGGCTTATGCTTGTTCTTTGTTGTCGCACATTGTTTATGCGTTAAACAAATTGAAAGAACGCGTGGAGAATATGTTCCAAACCATCGAAAAACAAGCCAATAAATGGGTGAAATTCGATGAAAAAATGACCATGCGTTTACTTTCGCACAGCACTTTGGGCAATCAGCATGTTTATGCCATTGCAGGGCACGATAAATCCACTTTGGAAGCGATGTTGCCTAAAAAAATCAACTTGCCACTTTCCGAAGAAATTTGGGAAATTTGTGTTTTCGATGCAGGGAAAAATTCCTCTTTTAACGATTTAAGACGACTGTGGGCAGAAGAAATCACTTTACGCAAAATCATGAAAAAAGTGTCGGAAAAATGTCCGCCAATGAGTCCAGAACAAGAGCAACGCGTATTGTGGCATTTGATGGGGCGTGTTTTAAAAGAACATACCAAAGCATTGGGTCAAGCTATTGGTTCTTCCATTCACGACAACAGCGATGCACGCGGTGCGTGGTTGTTTCCGATTGTTCCCAAGAATGCCGACATTCGCAATTTCGTGAATATTTTGAGTAGCATTCTTCCTGGACGCCCTGCTTTAATCAATATTGATATGGACATTCCCATGATTTTGTATCGTGATCTTGTGTCCGTACCGACCTCTCAATTACGCCATTTTACGCAATGGAAAGAAGCGTATACCCAGTTGGTAACGCAACATGCTTCTGGTGCCATTCATTCCATGTTGCTCTTTACGCAAAATCAACTGCCCTTCCCAGAAGACCCATTCGGGGAAGAAATTGAGTTGCCCAAGCCTGATAAAATGCGTGATTATTTATTGCGTGGTGAATTATTGGGCGTATTGCTTGAAATGTCTGTGCCTAATCGTGGGAAATCAGTCGTTTTGCGTATCGGTGAAAAAGGTATTGTGGTGGCGGAAAACTTCCAAACTGCATTGACTAACATTCAAACGCGACATTTCAATTTGTTGCGTCATGAAGTGGATAAACAAGCCATCAGCAAACCGTTGGCAGAAATTCGACAAATTTTAGATTTGCGTCTGGAAAACATCAAAGCCATTTGCTTAAACGGGAAAACAGACCTCAAAAAAGCCACTTGGGAAGAAGCTGGTCGTTATATGCCTTGGGCACGCGTTGCCGATAAAATTGTTTCTAAAATCAAAAAAGAAGAAAAAGAGGCAGCCTGAAAAGTTTAAATCGCCTATTTCATCATCTGAATCAACTACACCATACAAGAGCGGATTATCATGTTATTGATGCTGGATAATTACGACAGTTTTACCTACAACATTGTGCAATATTTTGGTCAATTAGGACAAAATGTTGTCGTTCATCGCAATGATGAAACAACCATTGAACAGATTGACGCCCTTCGTCCGCAATACATTGTGATTGGACCTGGTCCTTGTTCTCCCAAAGAAGCAGGAATTTCTGTACAAGTATTGCAATATTTTCAAGGGAAAGTGCCGATATTGGGGATTTGTTTAGGGCATCAAACCATTGGTTATGGCTTTGGTGGCAATATTGTGCGTGCCAAAACCATGATGCACGGGAAAAATTCTTTGGTGCATCACTTCAATACAGGGGTTTTTCAGCAACTGCCTAATCCCATTTCATGCACTCGTTATCACAGTTTGGCGATTGAACGCCGCACTTTGCCCGATTGTTTAGAAATAACGGCAGAAACAGAAGATGGCGAAATTATGGGTGTAAAACATAAAACTTTACCCATAGAAGGTGTTCAGTTTCATCCAGAAGCATTGCTTACCGAACATGGTTATGCCATGTTGGAAAATTTTTTGAAACAGTACGCTTAAAATGACAATAATAATTTTCAGCTTGCCTCAATAACAGGCAGCCTGAAAGCATTGCCCATGCTGGGAATGGTTTTTATGCAAAGAGAATACACAGGCAACCTGAAAATATTTCCCATGCTGGGGATGTTTTTTATACAAAGAAAATACAGGCAGCCTGAAAGCATTTCTCATACTGGGAATGGTTTTTATGCAAAGAAAATACAGGCAGCCTGAAAGCATTTCCCATGCTGGGGGATGGTTTTTATGCAAAGAGAATACACAGGCAACCTGAAAAATTTAAAGCGAGAGTTATATGGCTTATTATGCAGTTGGTGATGTTCAAGGCTGTTTTGGTGAATTGCAAAATCTTTTAAACCGCATCGACTTTAACTATGGCAAAGACACTCTTTGGTTGACAGGCGATATTGTCAATCGTGGTCCGCAATCGTTGGAAACTTTACGCTTTGTCAAACAGCACGATGCTTGTATGCAAACGGTTTTGGGCAATCACGATTTGCATTTGATGGCAGTAGCCTTCGCGGGGGCTAAACTGAAAAAAAACGACACCATTACTCCTATTTTAGAAGCCGATGACAGTGCATCTTTATTACACTGGTTGCGTCATCAACCGATGATGGTCAAGCGTTCTTCTTATTTGATGGTTCATGCTGGCTTGCTTCCCGAATGGGACGCTGATTTTGCTTTATCTTTGGCAGGTGAAGTAGAATCTGCCATTCAGGCTGCCAATTTTCGCCATGTTTTTTTGAAGATGTATGGCAACAAGCCAGACCAATGGGATAATCGTTTAGAGGGCATGGATCGTTTACGAATGATTATGAATGTGATGACGCGCATGCGTGTCATTAGCCCATCAGGGAAATTGGATTTTGATTTTAAATCGACTTACGACCGTATCCCCAAAAATCTAATGGCATGGTTTGATGCGAAAAAACGGCGTTACACCGATCACACCGTGATTTTTGGACATTGGTCGGCATTGGGCTTATATCAAAAACGCAGCGTCATCGGATTGGATACTGGGGCTTTGTGGGGTGGAGCACTTACTGCCATCAATTTGGATACTGGCGAAATTGTTCAAGAACCCAGCAGTGGCAAAGGTTTACCCATTGATTGAGAAAGATAAAATGGAACTCGGAAAATTTTTCAATATATATTCAACAACAGAACAGGCAATGGCTCTTGGTATTACCGTTAGTGCAGTTTCTCACTGGTTTAGACGCGGAATTATTCCTGACCATTGGGTTCAATGTATACAAAATACCGATAAAGAAGTTTTTGACGAAAAAATCAAAACGGCGAAAAGAACACCCTTAAACTCTGCTACCGCCGAATTGGAAAAAAACAAAGAACACCAAACCATTGAAGAGCAAATTCCAAGCGACCGTGTTGAGCGTGTCGCCAAGATGAGCGAACATTTAAAGAATCTCAAAACCATTCAAACTCGCTTATCTTTTGCATTGACTGATTTTCAACAAGCACAAACTATTGTAAACATATTAGACCATTATTATTTTCAGGGTGCATGGATACAAGATTTTGAAGCTGATGAACAAGGTAAAATTCCTAAATACATCAATCGCGGGGCATTAAGCGAAGATGACATCTACAATACCATTAACAAAAATCAAGAAATTCTCAACAACATGAAAGAAGTCATAGCAAAATTGGAAAAAATGAATAAACCAGAATAAACCATTCATTTTTAAAGCAACAAGCCAGTTTTGCATGAATTTCTCAAAATGAGCATAGGCAACGATACACCATCCAACGCATCATTATTTTGAAGTATTTTGAGTATAAAAGTGGCATTTAAAGTATGAAAAAACCTAATTATTCCTTGCGATGTGATTTACATTTAGGCGTTGATGGCGAAATTATCCAATGGCACCCTGAAAAATCTTCTGGCTTGGTTAAAGTTGCTCAATTAGATGAACCCATTATTTTTCATCTGCATGATGTGGAAAATCCACAAATTTCCCCACAAGTGGGAGAAAAAATAACGATTCAGGCTGCCTATGATGCCAACCGCTTACGCTGGACTGCTACCCAAATCACTTCTGAACAACGACAACAGCAAATGCAACAACAAAAAATCAAAAAACCTGCGTTTTTATGGCAAGGCGTATTGTTTGGCTTGGTTGCTACTGCCGTTTGGTTGTTGGTGCTTGCCATGACAGAAAGATGGTTCATCATTCCGACCATTTTCATGAGTGTGATTTCCTTTGCTTTATTTGCCATCGACAAATACAAAGCCCGTCATCAACAATGGCGAATTGCCGAAAGTTCATTGCATCTGATGGATTTATTAGGCGGTTGGTGTGGTGGCTTGCTGGCAATGACGGCATTGCGTCATAAAATTCATAAAAAATCATTTCTGGTGATTTTTACCATAACGGTCATCACGCATATTGCCGTTATTTGTATTTTGCATCGCATGGGCATTTTTCAATATTTAATACAACTTGTTCAACAGGCAGCCTGAAAGCATTGCCCATGCAGGGGGGCATTTCCCATGCAGGGGGCATTTCCCTTGCAGGAGATAAAAATATAGGCAGCCTGAACATTTTCAGGCATCTTTAAAATACGGAATCATTATGGCACAAGAAATTTCTCCAATGATGGAGCAATATTTGCGAATTAAAAGTCAGAGTGCGGACAAGCTGCTGTTTTACCGCATGGGCGATTTTTATGAGATGTTTTTTGATGATGCGATTGAAGCCGCACGATTGTTGGACATTACGCTCACCAGTCGTGGCAGCATGAATGGCAAGCCTATTCCAATGGCGGGTGTCCCTTATCACTCATCAGAGCAATATTTATCGCGATTGGTCAAAATGGGCAAAAGTGTTGCAATCTGCGAGCAAGTGGGCGAAGTGGGCATGAATAAAGGTCCTGTGGAGCGTGCCATTGTTCGCATCGTAACACCAGGCACCCTGACAGATTCTGCGTTACTGGATGATAAATCCGTCAATCGAGTTTTGGCGATTGCAGAAGACAAAAAAGCATTGGCATTGTCATGGTTGTCTTTGGAATCAGGAGAATTTCGCTGCAAAACCGTTGCTCCTGCACTTTTAGAAGATGAATTACAACGATTAAATCCTGCGGAAATTTTGATTGCAGAACGCCATGCTTTTTCGATACCGCAACGCTTTCAGGCTGCCTTAACGCATCTGAACGATTGGCAATTTTCCACCGAAACAGGTCAAGATTTGCTGTGTCGATTTTTTGGTGTACAAGATTTATTAGGCTTTGGTTTAGACCAACAACAAGATGCGTTGACGATTGCCGCTGCTGGTGCGGTACTTAATTATGTTCAACTGACGCAAAAGCAACTGCCTCAACATTTAGACAGCATTGTCGTGGAAGAAGATGCGGATTTTGTTGGCATAGACGCGGCTTCTCGCCGCAATTTAGAAATTACTGAAACCTTGTCAGGCAAGCGTTCGCCAACTTTATTTTCGGTGATGGATCAATGTGCTACCAATATGGGTTCTCGCTTACTGGCTCGTTATTTGCATCATCCTTTGCATCGTTTGGAAATCATTAAAGCACGACAACAAGCGGTGATTGCTCTTATCGACCATTGGCAGTCGATTCAACAATCTTTGCAACATTTGCCTGATATAGAACGCGTTGTGGCACGCATTGCTTTGGGCTCGGCAAGACCGCGAGATTTATCTGCTTTGCGAGATGCTTTAACACGCTTAACTGTTTTCAGGCTGCCTGAACGAGAATCTTCTTTAATTCAGCAGATGAATGATGTTTTTCCGCAAAGTCGCGAAATGGCAGAATTCTTAACCCAAGCCATTATGCCCGAACCATCAGTATTATTGCGAGATGGCGGAGTGATTGCCGATGGATTTTCAGAACAATTAGATGAATTGCGACAAATTCAAAATCACGGCGATGATTTTTTAACGGATTTGGAAAATCGAGAAAGACAACGCACTCAATTTGCCACTTTAAAAGTGGAGTTTAACCGTATTCACGGTTTTTATATTGAGTTAAGCCGCAAAGAAGCAGAAAACGCCCCTGCCGATTACATTCGCCGTCAAACGCTGAAAAACGCTGAACGCTTTATCACGCAAGAACTCAAAGCCTTTGAAGACAAGGTTTTGGGAGCAAAAGACGCATCATTAGCATTAGAACGACAATTATACGAAAGCATTTTAAAACGATTACAACAACAACTAACGCAACTGCAAACCATTGCCAAAGCAGTTGCCGAAACCGATGTTCTTGCCACTTTGTCCAAAATTGCAGACGAAAAAAAATGGACCATGCCCGAATGGGTGGATTATCCGCTGTTGGAAATTACCGCTGGGGCTCATCCTGTGGTGATGGAAAGCTCCAATCATTTCACGCCCAACGATTGCAAAATGAACGATAAACGCCGTTTGATGCTGATTACAGGACCCAACATGGGGGGGAAATCTACTTTTATGCGACAAACCGCTTTAATCGTTTTATTGGCACACATCGGCTCGCCAGTGCCTGCACAAGCGGTTAAACTGAATGTGATGGACCGTATTTTTACGCGTATTGGAGCATCAGATGATTTGGCAAATAATCGCTCCACTTTTATGGTGGAAATGTCGGAAACTGCCAAAATTTTGCATCATGCCAATGAACGCAGTTTGGTGTTGATGGATGAAGTGGGTCGCGGCACTTCAACATTAGACGGTTTATCTTTGGCATATGCCATTGCAGAGCATCTCATTACCAAAAACAAAAGTTTTACCCTATTTGCCACCCATTATTTTGAACTCACAAGGCTCCCTGAAAAATACGATACGATTTTCAATATGCACTTGTCGGCAGAAGAATACGGTAATGAAGTAGTATTTTTGCATCAAATTCAAGCAGGACCTGCCAATAAAAGTTATGGCATTGCCGTTGCCCAATTAGCAGGCATTCCCAAACGCACACTCTCCACTGCCCGCCATTATCTGCAAAATTTGGAAAATCAAGCGGCAGAACAAAATCCACAAAACGATTTGTTTGCATCACCTTCGTTTTCTCATGCCGATGAAGTCCCGCCACAAGATGAAATCAAAAATGCCTTGTATGAATTGATTGACAACATCAATCCAGATGCACTCACACCAAGAGAAGCTTTGGATTTTGTTTATCAATTAAAATCGCAACTGTAAAACTAAAATTTTAACCATCCTGAATAGCCAATTTTTAAAGCCAATATCAATAAAATAGAGAAATTTAAGATTTTAAATAGTCGAGTGCTGATTTTTCTTCGCAACCATATGCCCAAATACAATCCTGCAATCGCTAATAAGGTCAGAAAAAATATCAATATGTATTCGCTTTGATTCAGCAATGTATATTGATGTTGCAGCATATAAATCTGTACTATTTTCGCCAGCAAAAAACATAAATTGCTGGCTTTGGTGATGCGGTTTTTATCATCGGTTTCACTGAATAAATACATCAGCAAAATGGGCGACATCGCATTGGTAGCACCGCCGATTATCCCTGCTAAAAATCCAAATAAAACGCTATTTTTATTATTGGCAAGCACTTTAATGCTTTTAACTTTGCCGTACATACTCAATAAACCATTGACGGAATAATAAAGCGTAACGCTTGCCATGAGCAAATACAGCCAAGAAATGGGCAAAATCAACAGTAATTTCACACCTAAAATACTGCCAATGACGCTACTGATTGCCAATAATTTATAGGTTTTCAAATAGTAAACAATCTCTTGTCCTATGCTTTTTTGATTGTGGCTCACCAATACCAATGCACTCATGACAAGACTCGGTAAGGCAACCAATGCGACCACTTTGGATAAAGGCATAACAAAAGCAAGCGAAGTGGTTGCCAACATGGGAAACGCCATACCTGCAATGCCATGCAGTATTGCAGCAATTATAAAAACTATGGATAAAATAATGGCTTGCATCAAACATCCTTAATAAAAACCCCTTTCAGGCTGCCTGAAAGGGGTTTTGTCAACGCTTATCAATCGATTATTGATTGCCTTTGGCAACAAGACGCCAGTGATGCAATAAAGGCTCTGTATAACCTGATGGTTGGCTGGTGCCTTTGAAAATCAAATCACAGGCAGCCTGAAAGGCTGGTGATGTCTCAAAACGACCGACCATTGGAGTGTAGTTTGGATCGCCAGCATTTTGTTTATCTACCACTGCTGCCATGCGTTCCAATGTTTCACGCACTTGTTTTTCGTTGGTGATGCCGTGATACAACCAGTTGCAAACATGTTGGCTCGAAATACGCAAAGTAGCACGGTCTTCCATCAAGCCGATATTGTTGATGTCAGGCACTTTGGAACAGCCTACGCCTTGTTCAACCCAACGCACTACATAACCCAACAAACCTTGACAGTTGTTGTCCAACTCTTGTTGAATTTCTTCTGGTGTCCAGTTGGTATTTTCCGCCACAGGTACAGTAAGAATATCGTCCAAAGTTGGTGTGAAGCCTGCATCGCGAATTTGTTTTTGCACTTCAAACACATTCACTTGATGGTAATGCAAGGCGTGTAAGGTTGCAGCTGTTGGCGATGGAACCCAAGCAGTTGTTGCCCCTGCTTTGGGATGTCCAATTTTTTGCACCAACATTTCTGCCATCAAATCAGGCATTGCCCACATACCTTTACCGATTTGTGATTTGCCCACCAAACCGCAAGTTAAGCCTACTTGAACATTGTTTTTTTCGTAAGCGGCTAACCAAGAAGCAGATTTCATATCGCCTTTACGCACCATTGCACCAGCACGCATAGCGGTATGAATTTCGTCGCCAGTACGATCTAAAAAGCCTGTATTGATAAAAATCAAGCGTTCAGAAGCGGCTTTAATGCACGCTTTCAAATTAACGGTGGTGCGGCGTTCTTCGTCCATCACGCCCATTTTTAAGGTATTGTGTGGCAGTTGTGTGAGTTTTTCCACAGCGGCAAACAAATCGTTAGCGAATGCCACTTCGGTAGGTCCGTGCATTTTGGGTTTTACAATGTACACGCTGCCTGTGCGACTGTTTTTGTTTTCCGTACGATTTAAATCGAATGGAGCGATTAAGCCAGTCATCACGCCGTCTAAAATATTTTCTGGAATTTCGTTGCCGTCAGAATCCAAAACCGCAGGAGTGGTCATCAAATGACCAACATTGCGAATAAACATCAAAGAACGACCGCCCAATTTAAAGGTTTTAGAACCGTCAGGTTGCGTGTATTCACGGTCTGGATTCATGCGACGAGTGAAAGTTTTTCCGTTTTTGGTAACCGTTTCTTCCAATGTACCAGTCATCAACCCCAACCAGTTGCGATACACCAAAGTTTTATCTTCGCCATCGACTGCTGCAACAGAATCTTCACAGTCCATAATGGTGGTCAAAGCGGCTTCCATGACGATGTCTTTAATGCCTGCGGGATCTTGTTGTCCAATCGGACTGGTTTTGTCGATGATGATGTCAAAATGCAAGCCGTTATGTAAGAATAACAAGGAAGAAGGCGTTTCAGCCTGCCCATTAAAGCCTACAAACAAGGATGGTGTTTGTAAAGCAGATTGCGTACCGTTTTTCAAAGTAGCTTTCAGGCTACCTGAATCAACACTGTATGCAATGACATCAGTATGACTGCCAGAAACCAAAGGAATAGCATCGTCTAAAAAACGGCGTGCAAAAGCAATCACCGCATCGCCGCGTTTAGGATTGTAGGCACCGCCAAATTCTTTTCCGTCTGCCTGATCAATCGCATTGGTGCCATACAAAGCGTCATACAAAGAACCCCAACGAGCATTTGCGGCATTCAAAGCATAGCGAGCATTCATGATGGGCACAACCAACTGTGGACCTGCTTGTTCAGTAATTTCGCGATCAACATTTTGGGTGGTGATGGCAAAATCGGCAGGTTCATCTTCTAAATAACCAATTTCTTTCAAGAAGGTTTTAAAAGCCGCCATGTCGCGGATAGGACCTTTATTGGTTTCATGCCATGCGTCCATTTTGCTTTGCAATTCATCGCGTTTTGCCAATAAAGCACGATTGCGTGGCGTAAATTCTTTCAACAAATCCGCAAAACCTTGCCAAAATTCACCGCTTTTCACTTTGGGGTGGTGAGGCAAAATATCTTGTTCAATGAAATCGTATAATTCTTTATCTACCTGCAAACCTGCGGCAGTGATGCGTTCTCTCATAGTTTTATCCTTAAAAACACTGTCAATAACGAGATTTGATGCGGTTGCAACCGCTCAAAGACGAAAGGGTCTATTTTATCATTATCAACGCCGAATCAAAGGTAATTTTTTTAATTCATGTGAGAAATTTTGGTCAATGTTATAATGAACTCATAGACAGAAAATAAAGATGCGATGAATACCACTTTTACCATTAAATCAGCTCGAATTGACGCCTTTTCCTTGTTATTACATTCCACAGACGAATCTTTATTGGAACAAGAATTGCGTCAGTTTTTTGCTTCTCGTCCAGAATTTCATGAGATGCCGTTTGTTTTGGATATGGGAGCTATGTCTACGCTGTCTACTGATTTAATCACTCGCATTTTAAAATGGTGTCAAGAATATTCCATTCATTTCGTGGGGGTGTATGAGCACCCTGATTTAAATTCAGAAGAAATTCGCACATCGCATTTAACGGTTTTACCACGCAACAATCGTTTCAGGCAGCCTGAAATCATCAGCGTTGTCGATACCATTTCTGCACCCAAATCCGAATTGCAAGAAGCACGCCCCTCTTTAATTATCGATAAGCCAGTTCGTTCTGGTGAACGCATTTATGCTGACCATGCCGATATCATTTGCACCGCTTTGGTCAGTCATGGGGCGGAAGTAGTCGCTGACGGTAATATTCATATTTACGCCCCATTGCGTGGGCGTGCGATGGCAGGGGAATCGGGCAATAAAAATGCACGCATTTTTGTGCAGTCCATGCAGGCTGAATTAGTTTCTGTGGCAGGGGTTTATCGTAATTTTGATAGGCAACTGCCTGATTCTTTATATCGACACGCGGTTAGTGTGTCATTGCAAAACAACCAATTAAACATCGCTGCCATCAGCAGCGAAGAGAAAGGACAAGATAATGACAAAAGTCATCGTAGTAACCTCTGGCAAAGGTGGCGTAGGTAAAACGACAACCAGTGCAAGTATCGCCGCAGGTTTGGCTTTGAAAGGTCGCAAAACCGCTGTGATTGATTTTGATGTGGGTTTGCGTAACCTTGATTTAATCATGGGGTGCGAACGCCGTGTTGTTTATGATTTTGTGAATGTCATTCAGGATGAAGCTACACTCAATCAGGCACTTATTAAAGATAAACATTGCGAACATTTGTTCATTCTGCCTGCATCGCAAACTCGCGACAAAGAGGCTTTAACCCAAGAAGGCGTTGAAAAAGTCATCAATGGCTTAAAAGACATGGGCTTTGAATACATCATCTGTGATTCCCCAGCAGGGATTGAAACAGGTGCGTTGATGGCATTGTACTTTGCGGATGAAGCCATCGTTACCACCAATCCAGAAGTTTCTTCTGTGCGAGATTCTGACCGCATTTTAGGCATTCTGCAAAGCAAAAGTCGCCGTGCAGAAAAAGGGGAAGAGCCTGTTAAAGAATATCTGTTGATTACGCGCTATTCTCCTGAACGAGTAGAAAACGGTGATATGCTTTCTGTGGAAAACATCAATGACATTTTGCGTATTCCATTGATTGGCGTAATTCCTGAATCCAAAGATGTTTTACAAGCCTCCAACGAAGGGACGCCTGCGATTTATCTGAACAATACAGTAGTTGCAGAAGCCTACAAAGATGTTGTCGCACGCTTATTAGGCGAAAACCGTCCGATGCGTTTTTTAGATGTTGAGAAAAAAGGTTTGTTCCAACGCTTATTCAAGAAAGGTTAAGCCATGGCTTCCATTTTTGAAGTATTTTTCGGTAAAAAAGAAAGTTCCGCCAGCAAGGCACATAATCGTTTGAGCATTTTAATCGCCCAAGACCGCGCAGGTGGACAAGTTCCTGATTATCTGCCTACATTGCAAAAAGAATTGTTAGAAGTTCTTTCTAAATATGTTGCGATTGATGCACGAGATATTCGCATCAGCAAAGAAAATCAAAATGGCGTAGATGTTTTAGCGTTGAATATCACGCTTCCTGAAAATGCCACGCAGGCACAAGGTACTTAAACAAGGAAATCCTGATGACACTAAACGAACTTCGCTATGCTGTGATTGTTGCCAAAGAGCGTCATTTTGGTCGGGCGGCACTTTTGTGTAATGTTAGCCAACCAACTCTTTCCATTGCGATTAGAAAATTGGAAGAAAAATTAGGTGTAATTTTGTTTGACCGCAGTGCTGCCGAAGTTTTGATTACGCCAGAAGGCTTGCGAATTATTGAGCAAGCAAGACGCGTTTTGGATGAAGTCAGCAAACTGGAAAAAATGGCCAATAAAAAACAAGACGAATTGGAAGGTATATTCCGATTAGGCTTAATTTTCACCGTTGCACCGTATCTTTTGCCTAAACTGGTGCTTAATTTAAACACCCTTGCCCCCAAAATGCCTTTGATGTTGGAAGAGAACTATACTCATGTTTTGGTGGAGGCATTAAAACATGGAAAAGTCGATGCAATTATTGCGGCAGAACCTTTCAATGAATCAGGTTTAGATTACATTCCCTTATATCAAGAGCCATTCTTCTTGATTACACCCAAAGGGCATCATTTAGAATCCCATTCAGAAGTAACGCCTAAACAAATTGCCAAAGAACGCGTCTTATTGCTGACCGAAGGCAACTGTATGCGAGACAACATCTTATCCAGTTGTAAAGAACTGGCAGCTCAACAACGCATTTTGGGATTGACCAACACATTGCAAGGTACTTCTATCAACACATTGCGTCATATGGTGGCAACAGGCTTGGGGATTAGTTTATTGCCTGCTTCGGCATTAAACGAGCATGAGCACTTACCATACAGCATCATTCCTTTCAAAGCCCCTGCACCATCTCGCTGCATTATTTTGGCGTATCGCAAAAACTACATTCGCCAACAAGCATTAGAGGCAATACGCAAAGCGGCGATTAGCGTTCAAATTGAAGGGTTAAATTTCGCACAACCTTAAAAACTTTTCAGGTTGCCTGTTTTATGATTGGGCATACTTGTTGTGTGCCTTGTTTTACATGAAAAATGCTCTGTTATTGGCATTTCAGGCAACCTGAAAAAATTCTGCAAAATAGATAGATGTGAGATAACTCCAAAGTTGTAGTAGCACAGAAAACGAGGGCTATTTCACAAAATAAAATTTGGGGCTGTATTAGATTAGCCCAAAAAATTGTTAAATTCCACACCATTTTCGCAATGTTTTGAGTTGCTGTTTTGGTGTCCCATAGTTAAATCTAAACTCACATTCTTTCAAGAAAAGTGGGAAAGATTTGCGG